>PMOH01000522.1:0-586 GCA_003161515.1 Deltaproteobacteria bacterium | reverse complement strand
GCACGCAAATGGCGCCCCGAACGCTTCTCGGAGCTGGTCGGCCAGGAGCACGTGACGCGCACGCTCGGCGAGGCGCTCAAGCGCGGCCGAATCGCGCATGCGTTTTTGTTCACCGGGATTCGCGGCGTCGGCAAGACCACGGCGGCGCGGATTCTTGCGCGATGCCTGAACTGCGAGAAGGGGCCGACCGCGGAGCCATGCGGCGAATGCGCGGCGTGTATCGAGATTCGCGCGGGCAGCTCGCTCGACGTCAACGAGATCGACGGCGCCACTTACCGCAAGATCGAGGATGCGCGCGCGATCATCGAGAATCTGAGCTATCGGCCGGCGCGCGACCGCTTCAAGATTTACATTATCGACGAGGCGCATCAGCTCACCGACTCGGCCTTCAACGCGCTGCTGAAGACGCTCGAGGAGCCGCCGCCGCACGTCAAGTTTATCCTCGCGACCACCGAGCCGCAGAAGATGCCGGAGACGATCCTGTCGCGGCTGCAACGCTACGACTTTCGGCGCATTCCATATCTGACGATCCTCGAGCGGCTCAAGGATCTCGCGGGGCGCGAAGGGGTCGAGGTCGAAGAGGCGG
>PMOH01000280.1 GCA_003161515.1 Deltaproteobacteria bacterium | reverse complement strand
TAGCGATCCAGATTGCGCGCGGGACGAATATCGACATGCGATCCCGGCAGGAACGCCGGCACCCCGATATCAACCTTGAGTCCGCCTTTGACTTTGCCGAGCACCACGCCTTCGACCGGAGTCTCGGCCTGGAACGCCTTGTCGAGTTCGCGCCAGACTTTGAACTTCTCGGCCTTGGCGTGCGAAAGCATCACGGTACCGTTGTCGGTCTCGGTGCCCTCGAAGTACACGTCAACCTCATCGCCTTCCTTGACCGTGGGATGTCCTTCGTGGTCAAGGAATTCGGGGAGGGGGACCTGCCCTTCGCACTTGTAGTTGATGTCGATGATGACGCTGTCGCGCGTGATCAGAAGAACTCTTCCAACCAGCACGTCGCCGGGACGGGGAGCCTTCAAACTCTCTTCCATCAACGACTCAAAGTCATTTTCTCCTCCGCTCATTTGCTCTGGCAACACTTTCTCCATTTAGGGGGACCTTCCGGGATTCCGGGACTTCGGGGCTGCTGCAATCCTTACAACCGGGCTAGGCTCGTTTCAAGTCCTTGGCGGCGTTGATTCGAGCGTTAATCTTCGCTTTCATCGCCGCGACCACCGCGTCGATCGAAAGTTTTGTTGAATCCAGGTCTATCGCATCGTCCGCGCGCTTGAGCGGGGCCAGCTCGCGCCCGCTGTCACGGCGGTCGCGCTCGACCAGCTGATCGAGCACCTCTTGCTCAGTTATCGACTCACCTTTTTTCTTCAGCTCTTCGTATCGGCGGCGCGCGCGCGTCTTCACATCCGCATTCAGAAAAAATTTGAACTCGGCGTCGGGAAAAATCGCGGTGCCGATATCGCGTCCTTCCATGACGACGCCGCCGTCCTCACCCGCCGCGCGCTGCAACTCGCGCATCCGCGCGCGGACCGCGCCGATCGCCGAGAAGCGCGACGCGAGATCGCCAATCTCCGGCACAATTATCTTCGCGCTCACGTCCTGGTCGTTAAGGAAAATCTGCTCGCCGTCGAACGTTATCTTAATCGTCTTGAGCACCGACGCTAGTCTCGCTTCGACATTCGGATCGTCGGGACTGATGCCTGCGTCACTCGCGGCAATCGCGACCGCGCGATACATCGCGCCCGTGTTCAGGTACGAGTATCCAAGCGCGCGGGCGAGCTCGCGCGCAGCCACGGATTTGCCCGCGCCGACCGGACCATCAATCGCAATTATTGGTCTCCTGCGGATCATATTACTTTTCCGCACGACAGGGACCGCTCCGCGATCTCAGAAAACTGGAACCGGCTTCGCTTGCGCGAAGCTGTCCAAGTTCCTTCCTCCCGTCGCGATGCTCGGGTCGTCAGGATGACACAAAGACGGATCATCTTAGCTTTTCCCGCATTGCGCGACCGCGATTGAAAATCTTCTCGACGTTGTCCATGTCGCCGGCTTCGACCGCGCGCTGAAAATCCGCGAAGGTTGCGCCGTAGAGTTTAAGCGCGGCCGCGATCGCATCGCGATTGGTCACGAAGATATCGCGCCATATCTCCCACGACGACGCCGCCAGCCGCGTCGTATCGCGCAATCCGCCCGCACCGTATTCCGTCGCGAGTTTGTCGCCGATTTTTTCAGTGTTGAGAGCCGCCGCGAGGACGCTCGACACTGCCTGCGGCAGATGACTCGAGCGCGCGAGGATCGCGTCGTGAGTGGCGGCGTCCATCATCTCGACGCACGCGCCGGTCTCGTCCCATAGCTGCTCGATCTTGTTGATCGCAGCGGGTGTGCTCTTGGCCGACGGGGTTAAAATCACTCGCCGGTCTCGAAACAGCGCGGGATCCGCTGCCGCCGCGCCTGTAGTTTCCTTGCCCGCGACCGGATGAGCCGCGACAAGAGATCGCTTGCCCGTGATCAGCGGCTCCAGCTCGCGGACGACATATTGCTTCACGCTACCGACGTCGGTGACGACTGCGTCCACTGCCGTGTGCTCGATCATTTTTTCCAGCGTCGCACGCATCGTCTGAATCGGCACCGCCAGTACGATCAGATCCGCACCGCGCGCGGCTTCGACCGGATCCCGCGTCGCTATATCGATCATGCCGCGCTCGATGGCAACGTCAAGGTTCGCCTGCGAGCGGCCCAAGCCGACCACCTTGCCGACAACGCCTGCGCGACGGGCTATCAATGCAAGCGAACCTCCAATCAAGCCCACCCCGCACACCGTCATCTGTCGAAACAGCTGCGCCATCAGATCTGGATTCCGCCGTTTGGCGGCACCGTCTTGCCCGATTTGTTGCGGTTCGTATGTATCAGCAGGTTGACGATCGAAATCACCATAAGAGCGAGCAGCGGGAATATAACGTAATTCAGATTGATATTCGCGCCGCGAACGTCGGCCACGATCACGCCGAACACTCCCGCCATCACCAGCACGTACGTGAGTCTGAACCATGACAGCGCATTCATCGCGCGGCCCTGGAATTGTGCGGGCGAGAAAACTGCAGTGAAGCCGATTAGCAGGTACCCCGCCAGTGCGATGGTCGGGAGCAGCAGCAACCCTGTAAATTTCGACCCGTAGGCATCAACCTGGCCCGAGATATCCCAGTGGATCGGAATCTGCGCCGGCACCGACGACCACGACATCATCGCAATCAGGAACATCGCGATGATCAACGCTTGTGCCATCGTTTCTGCATTCCGATTTTTCACGCTTGCGCGCCCATCACTTCGGCGAGCATTGCGATCAGCCGCCGATTTTCTTCGGGGAGGCCGACGCTGATTCGGACGTGGCGCGGGTATCCGTAACCGTTCATCGGGCGGACGATCACGCCCTTGCGCAGCAGCTGATCGTAAACTGCGCGGCCGTCGCCTACGTCGACCAGGAAAAAGTTGGCGTGACTCGGGACGAACGGGAGCTTGAGGCGCGCAAACTCGCGCTCGAGGTAGGTCATCCCTTCGGCGTTGACTTGCAGGGTCCGGGCGATATGCGCGCGGTCGTCCATCCCCGCCACTGCCGCGACTTGTGCGAGCGAGGTCACGTTGAACGGCTGGCGAACGTTGTGCAGCATCTGGATCATGTCGGGGCGCGCGACCGCGTAGCCGACGCGGATTCCCGCCAGACCGAAAATTTTCGAAAATGTTCGCAGCGTGATTATCAGGCGGCGGTCGTCGTGGGCTTCCATCGAGTCGGGATACTCGGGATCGCGGACGAATTCGAAGTACGCTTCGTCGGCGACAATCACCACGTTCTCAGGCACGCGCTCGAGGAACCGGTTCCATTCGGCGCGCCGGTAAATCGTACCGGTCGGATTGTTGGGATTGCCGAGAAAAACAATTCGCGTGTTCGCGTCGATCGCCGACGCCATCGCCTCGAGGTCGTGCGAATAGCCGTCGCTGGTTTTGACCACGCGATGCGTCCCGCCGGCGGCGGCGGTCGCCAGCGGATAAATCGCGAACGAATGCTCCGAGTAAACCGCGTTCAGGCCCGGCCGCAAATAAAGGAATGCGAGCAGGTTGAGTACCTCGACCGAGCCCGAGGCCGCGAACACGCGCTCGACGCCAATCTTATGATGCGCCGCGATTTTCGCCCGCAGCTCGTAGCTGGCACCGTCGGGGTAGCGATTCAGCTCGGGTAGCGCCGCCTTGATTGCCTCGATCGCGAGCGGCGACGGGCCTAGCGGATTCTCGTTGGAGGCCAGCTTGACCGGCTCGACGACGCCGAGCTCGCGCTGCAACTCCTCGATGGGCTTGCCCGGTTCGTAGGGAGCAAGCGCGGCGACGGAAGGGAGTACGAGATCTTGTGCTTTGATCAAAACGGGGGAACGACCGCGGATAAGATTACTGCCCGGCTCAGGCAGCGGCCGACCTACCTTCAGGATACGATCCTAAGACCTTCAAGAATAGAGCCTTGGTCGAAAGAGATTTCAGCGCGCGGGCCAGCTTGGCGTCGTCGCGATGGCCCATAACGTCAACAAAGAACAAATATTCCCACGGACGCGCGCGCAGCGGACGCGATTCGATCTTCGAAATGTTGATCGCATTGCGGGCAAACAGGTTCAGCGCCTGGTTGAGCGTGCCCACTCGGTCGGCGACGGCGAAAAGCAGAGTGGTCTTGTCGTTTCCGGATTTTTCGATCGGCCGAGTCCCCATCACGAGGAAGCGGGTCGTGTTGGCGGCGACGTCCTGCACGTTGGCCGCGATGGTCTTGAGGCCATACGCCTCGCCGGCCGCCTTCGACGCGATCGCCGCAATCGACCCGTCCGCCGCGGCGCGCTGCGCGGCAAGTGCGTTGGACGCGACCGCTTCGGTCTCAATTTTGGGAAAATTCGCGGTGATGTAGCCGCGGCACTGCGCGAGGCTCTGCTGGTGCGACACGATTCGCCGGACGTCCGCCGCCGCGCCGCTCAGCGACATTATCGAATGCCGAATCGGCAGCAGCACTTCGCCGACAATCACCAGCGACGTATCTATAAGGAGATCGAGCGTCAGCGTCACCGAGCCTTCGGTGGAGTTTTCGACCGGCACGACGCCGAAATCCGCGCGGCCGTTTTCGATCGCCTGGAAGACTGCGGCGAACGACTCCAGCGGCATCAGCGCGACGCTCGAGCCGAAGCGCATCCGGGTCGCCTCATGCGAGTAGGTATGCTCGGGGCCGAGGAACGCCACCTGCGGCTCATGCTCGAGCGCGCGGCATGCCGAGATTATCTCGACGTAAATCCGCTTGACCTGATCGTCGGTGAGCGGCCCCTGGTTCTCGGCGATCATCTTTTCGATAATCGCGCGCTCACGGACCGGCTGGTAAACCTCGCCGCCCTCATGATGCTTGAGGCGGCCAATCTCGGTCGCAACGCTGGCGCGCGCCGAGATTAGGCGCAGAATTTTGAGATTAATCTCGTCCATCCGCGCGCGCAGAGTCTCAATGGACGGCGGCTCGGCGATGGACTTCCTGGCTACTCGCGATGACATCGAACAAGAATGGCTATCCGATCGACCGGCCGTTTTCAACGCTTTTTTCAGTATTAAGGCCGCGCTCCGTTGTCGCGCGCGGATCGTGAGCGCGATTGTTCCCCTTCCCTCGATCGAGGGAAGGGTCACGGGTTAGGTTGCTGAGATCACTTCACGAAGATTACGCCGAAGTGATTATCGGTTACTTCGCCGGCGTCGCTTAGCGTGAAGTTCGACGTGATGTATCCGCTGGCGCCTGCGAATTGACCTTCGCCGCCATCGACGCGCCACATCACGGCGCCCGACTTGCGCTTCGGGTCTGCGCTATCGCCGAGATAGCCGTGCTCGACGGTGCTGAAGTGAAGACGATTGTTGCTATCGCCAAAGCGGATCGTTCCCTTTTCGAGAAACGAGGTCGCGCCGGTGAGCGTCACCTCCGATTCGAACTGCGCCTTGCCGCCAGCGGTCGGCTCGAACTTGCCTTGCACGCCATCCGCACCGACCACGGTCGTGAGCGTGTTGCTCGACGCGCTGGTCGCCGCTTTCATCATATTTGATGATGCGCCGGGGGCAGCCTTTCCCTTGAACTGCATTGCGTAGATTACCTGCTTCATCGTTCGCTCTCCTCTCGATATCGTAACGCGCCCCACTCTACCCTAACCCGTCCTCATCCTTCTAATGCCTTCTATTAGCGCCTTCAAAACGCTTTGTAATATGCCTTTCAGTCAACTTCTGCTAACTAATTGACAAATCAAATGTGGATTCATTTCAGAAATTCCGAAACACTGCTGATCGTGAAACATCACTACTCATTTCATCTCATTATAATGGCAACGCTCGTGCTCGCGGGATGTAACGGCGGCGATGGCGGGGGATCGCAACCGGCCGCGACGAGCTCCGGCGGCATCGTGCACTTCGTCCCGAACTCGCACGCTTTCTGGAGTGATACGACGAACTGGACGACCAGCTTCGGCCCCGCCTACGCGGACATCACGCTGGCGTCGAGCAATTTCGTCCCGTGCCGCGGCGGACCGTTCGCGCTCTGCTACTACTCGGGACCAAGCGCGGGCGCCACGGATCTGTCGTGCACGCTCAGCGCCGACGGCAACTACGCCAACTGCAACTGCTTCGACATTCCCTACGGCGTGTACTTCGTCGATATCAACGCAATCCTCAATCACAGTGTGTATGAAAAAACGATCGCGCAATGCGGCGTCGACGGCAGCTTGTGCGCGACGCTCAACTCGGCGCCGGTATGCGCGAACGTGAACGGTGGAAATCTGATTCCCGGCTCGAGTGTTTACTCGACGTTCAGCTTCGATTGCGTTGCCGAAAACGGGCTCGGCCTGACGAATTGTCCGGCCGCGCCGTACGCCGGATGCATGACGGCGCCGTGCTTCAAAACTTCGCAGACAGGAATCGTCCAATGCTCATGCCCGGTATTCAACGGCCCCTACCAAGTCGGACAGAACGACCAGGCATGCACGCTTGGCGGCGGCCTGACATGGTCGGCGGCTTACGCTCCGCCTGCGACAGCAACGCCAACACCTGCGATGTCTGTGAATCCATATAAGATGATGTCCGCCACTTCAGCTGGCGTGCCCGGCGCGGTTCCAAGTCCGGGAGCATGCCTGCCCGACGCGCCTGGCGCTCTTGGATGTCCGTTGTATGTACCCGGCGTCACGATGATACCGCCCGACAGCGGCGTCGATTGCGCCAAGGTCTGCGATGAGTATCACAGCTGCCTGCAGCCGAAAGGCGCGCAGGCCGGATTCACCTGCGACGCCACGCTGTGCACCGACGAATGCAACGATCGCGACCTGGTGAGCGTCGCATGCACCGGGCTCGCGGGATGCGAGATTTCGGAAATCGTAAAGGCCGAAACGGCAGCGAATTGCAGCTGTTGCGCGAGCCAGCTATGCGGATGCGCTCCGAGCGTCGAGACCAATAAGGCGATCACGACGCTGAATCAGCAGCAACGCGATCGAGGCGTCACGCCGCAATGCGATGTCAACGGCACGCTGTGCGGCACGCCTTAGTCCGTGAAACCCGCTGAGGGTTTCACACTCAATCGATTGGATCGTTCGCGACGCGGCCGCGCGTCAGGAACGCGGACCCCATCGCTGCGAACTTTCGCTCGCGCGCGCGGCGCAATTCCTGCGGCTTCAGCTTGACCAGGCGCTCGAGATGTCGCGCGAGCGCCGCGCCGATCAGATGAGCCGCTTCGGCCGGCGCGGTATGCGCTCCGCCGGCGGGTTCGGGCACGATCTCGTCGATCAGTCCGAGCTCGAGCAAGTCGGGCGCAGATAATTTCAGCGCCGACGCTGCCGCCGCGACGTTCTCCTCGCCGCCTGTGCGCCACAGAATCGCGGCGCATCCTTCGGGCGTGATCACCGAGTAGCACGCGTTCTCCTGCATCAGCACCGCGTTGGCGACGCCAAGCGCCAGCGCGCCGCCCGAGCCGCCCTCGCCGATCACGCATGCGACGATCGGCACCGTTGCGCGCGCCATCAATTCGAGGTTGTGCGCGATCGCCTCGATCTGCCCGCGCTCCTCGGCGCCGACGCCCGACTCCGCACCTTGCGTATCGATCAGCGTGATTATCGGCAGTCCGAAACGCTCCGCCAATTCGTAAACGCGCGCCGCCTTGCGATAGCCCTCGGGCAGCGGCTTGCCGAAATTGCGCTTGAGTCTTTCGGTGGTCGAGCGGCCCCGCTGATGCCCCACGACGGCAACCGCGCGATGCCCAAAGTAGGCGAGGCCCGCGACGATCGCACCGTCGTCGGCGAAATGGCGGTCGCCGTGGATCTCGATAAAGTCGCGCATCAGCAAGTCGAGGTAATCCAGCGTCTGCGGGCGATTCGCATGGCGCGCCAGGCGCACGCGCTCGATTGCACTGCGCGGCTCTGCAGTCTGCGCCTCGGTGGTCGCGATTCCGTTTCCGCGATTTTTAGGCCTGCGCGCCTTGTGTCCGTTGTGATTGCTTTTCAATTTCATTCACGCCTGAAAAATTTCTCGAACAACGCAAGAGCATCATCGGCGCCGCGCTCCGGGTCAAGCCATACGATCTCCGGCTCGCGGCGAAACCACGTGAGCTGACGCTTGGCGAGTCGCCGCGATTCCTGCATGGCGAGAGCGATCGCATCGGCCAGCGTCATCTCGCCGCGCAGGTGCGACGCGATTTGTTTGTATCCAATCGTACTGAGCGGCGGCTTCTCGGGCGAGTATCCAGCCTGGGTAAGCGCGCGCACTTCCTCGACCAGACCGGCTGCGACCATCGCGTCGAAGCGCGCGTCGATAGCGTCGTAGAGCTTTTTGCGTTCGATTTCGATGCCGATGGTCAAGGTGTCGTAGCCGATATCAGCGAATCGATGCCTTTCCTGATGGGTCGAGATCGTTTCGCCGGTCAGCTCGAAAACTTCGAGCGCGCGCACGATCCGATACAAGTCGTTGACGCCGATTCGATTCGCCGACTCGGGATCGAGACCGCGCAAGCGCTGATGCAAGTACGGGACGCCCTGCTCCGCCGCGACTTTCGCTAATCGATTGCGAATTTCCGGCGACGCGGCCGGGCCGCGAAAGATTCCGCCTCGGATCACGCGCAGATAAAG
>PMOH01000447.1 GCA_003161515.1 Deltaproteobacteria bacterium | reverse complement strand
TGCGGAGCAGCGAGTCAGCCTGCGCCTGGATCGCCGAACGCAGCATCTCCGGCCGCAACTACGTCATCGGCGACAAGTGCGGCTGCCGCCCCGCTCGACCTCTGCCGCCTGCCGGACCTTCCGACAGCCAGCATGCTTTCCAAACCGGGTTACACCCAGCTTGCGGTTTCGCTGACGGACCAGAACGGCGCACCGATTGGCGGCTTGAAACGATCGACTTTCACCGTGCGCTCCGGTGCGAATCCGGAGCCAATCGTTTATTTTCGCGAAGAATCCACCCTCGCGACCCCGGTCTCGCTGGTTATTGTCGGCGATGTTTCCGCAAGCGTGTACCTGAAGACTGTCGCGTCGTCGGCCGAGAATCTTCAGAAGGCGCGAAGCTCCCTGAACCAGGCTGAAGACCAACTCAACGAATGCGACGAAGCCGCGCTCGTTATGATCGGAGGTACATACCAGACCGAGACTCAGCCGCCGCTCGGTGCGGTAACGCTCGCGCAGTCATTCACGACGGACCAATCGCTGGCGCTGCAAAAAATGTATTCCGTGATTCCTTCGGGCGAGAAACGGCTCTCGGATGGACTCGGGATGGGGCTTGAAACGCTCGCTGGTGCGCATTATCCGAATCGCGCGCTGGTCCTGATGACCGATGGCCTCGACCAGGCGGCTATCGACCAATGTGCTCCGTTGCTCGCGCAGCTTCGCGAGACCGGCGTCTCTTTTTGGGTGATAGGAATCGGAGATCCAGACGCTCAGGACCCTGTCTTACTGAAATTACGAGGCACGACACGCCTTGATGCCGCGGCAATAAAGAAGTTGGCCGCGGATGGCGGCGGATGGGCGCTGTTCGCCAAGCCGGTGGATTCAGACCAGGGATCTTCGCTGGCAGACGCCGTCACTACAATCAACAAGGAACTCGGCAGCGGCTATGCGTTAGGTGTCGATCAGCCGCCAGGAAAGACCGCGCCGACCGTGACCGTTGCCAACAATTCCGGCGCGGTGGTCCGCGTCGATATGGTGCCGTCAGCAGTGCTCGCCGACGCCTCGGCCCGCTCCGCCAAACCGCCGCGGGAAGTAGGTACCGCGAAAGATGTCATCGCGCCTGAAACGATTCGCGACCGTCCCGGCTATACTGAAATCCCAGTGACGGTCGCGAAATCTGACGGTAGCTATGTCGACGGGTTGAGCAAAAGCGATTTCAAGCTTTCGGTCAACGGTGCTCAGCAACCGATCGATTTCTTTCACGCCGGCGAGGAATCTCCGGCGACTGTCGGAATCCTGGTTGACACTTCCGGCAGCATGACTCCGAAGCTGCCCCAGGCTGAGGCAGCTATCGAGCAGTTCGTAAAGACTCTGGGCCCTCAGGACGACGTGTTTCTCTTCGCGTTCTCTAACAAGCCCTATCAACTGCAACCTCTGACGAACGACCACCAGGCCGTAATTAAACGGCTTTCCCTGCTTCACGCATACGGCCAGACCGCGCTGTTCGATACGATCAAGCAAGGTATTGCCGAGGTCGAGCAGTCCCACAATCAGAGAAAAGTATTGCTGGTGATAACGGACGGCATGGACAACACGAGTTCCTCGACTGCCGACGAGATCGTGCAGGCGGCGAAGAGTAGCGGCGTGCTTGTGTACTCGATCGGAATTGGAGATCCGAACGCGTCTGGCGGAACGAACGTCGCGATTGGCCCCTTTGTCCTTGGCGGCGCTGACATGGAACACGTCGATGCCGTTACGCTCTCCAGACTTGCCAGCGCGAACGGCGGCAAGAGTTACATCGTCCAGAAAGTCGGCGATGGCGAAGCACTGAAGAAGGACTGCGCAGAAATCGCGGACGATCTCCACCAACGCAACTCATACGCCATCGGTTTCGTCGCGCACACTCCTGCCAACTACGCACCGACGACGATACCGATTGACCTGCAAGTTCCTGCTCATCCGGACTATCTTGTGCAAGCTCCAAAATTGATTCCGGCGGTCGCCACCGCTGAGGCAGTGCCAACTGGGATCACCAAGCAGACCGATCGCGACTGAGTACTTGCTCTATCGTCCGAGCGCCTTCAGTTTTGTGTCGAACTCGACGATTAGCGGTGCGAACACTTTCGGGTCCTCGCCGTGCATCGAGTGCGGCGTTCGCGGAAACGACTTGTATTCGATCGAATTGCCGGTTTGCGCGACCAGTTCGCATACGCGCTTTGCCTGCACGTCAGAAGCGGCGCCGAGAAGGTGACCGTCGGTTTCATCGACGAGGCGAAAGTGGTGCGTGTACAACACCGGGCACTTGACGCTCGCCAGCATCCGCGCGTGATCGCAGCTCGCGAAGACCGAACCCTCCCAGAAGGCGCGCCCCCACTCCGGATCGTATTCTTTCATCCGCTGCGGAATCTGGCCGTCGGGAGTGAACATCATCGGAACGATTGCGCGCGACAGCCACTCCGGCAACTCCGTCTTCGCGGCCTCGAGCATGCCGGCCCAATCGCCGACGCTCCACTGATCGCCAAGATATTTGCTCATCAGCGAAAAAATCGGTCCGATGGATTGACGGATCGACGGTCCGCACGACGTATTCACCTCGGAGGAGAACAGCGGCGGGTCTTCGTAAACCGCGCCGCGGATCGTGCCAGGTGCCGCATACGCCGACAGCCACGCCGAGATGACGCCTCCCGACGAGAGCCCGCTGACGATCACCGGTCGCTTGATAACCAGCGCGATGAACCGCACGAGGTCGTTGCCAAAGTTATCGACGGTGTAGCGTCCCGGCGTCCTGCTCGATCGTCCCTGCCCGCGCAAGTCCACTGCGAAAGCCTGAAAATTCTCCGCCAACAGCCCCATCGCAGCCTCATAGCCCCACCACGATTCCGTCTGTCCGGGAATCAGTAACAACGCCGGCTTGTCGGCCGCTCCTGCCACCGCGTAATTGATCGTGGCCTCGCCCGTCTCGATCGTTTCCTCGGGATACGCGTGAGCGACGTACGTCGCCGCCGGATTGTCAGGCCCAAACTGATGCGATTTCATGATTCGCTCTCCCTCAGCAGCTGTGGAGGATCTACTTACCCAAGGGCCAGGTCTGCAACCAGATACCCACCTCGTTCGTATTCATGGTGACTACATTTTCGAGGTTTTTTTGTGAAAATGAATTCGAAGTATCTCTCGCGTATTTCCCGAACCGCAACCATCATGCTCGCCGCTGCGTTGGCCCTGGTTACGATGACCGGATGCTTCGGTAGTCCGCGCGCAACCGACACGGTCGCCGGCGCCGCAATTGGTGCTGGAACCGGCGCCCTGATTGGCGGCTCTGACGGTTCACCGGGAACCGGTGCGCTCATCGGCGGCCTCGGCGGAGGCGTCGTCGGTTACCTCGTCGGCACCGAGACGGAAAACTACTACGGTTACCGCGGCTACAGTTACTACCCCGGCGGCTACTAACGGCGGGTTCCTCGCGAGCCCTTCCCGAAAAGAACCTGAGAGCAAAATGGCGTCCTAGCCATTTTGCGATTTCTTAATACTGGGTGCAGAGCCTGTCCTGAGCGAAGCCGAAGGAGGTCACCCCTGCCCAAGGAGGTGCGGAACCCACGGTGGGTTCCGGATTAAATTATCGAATGATTCTCTATGCAAGAAGACGCTTGCTTTCACATGGCAAATGAAGCGTTCGCGCCGCTAGTGTTTCTGGATGTGGTTCCATTACGATGGTGTCGAGTCGAATCTGGACTGACTCTGATCATTCAAGTGGCATCTTAATTTTTGTAGTGGGGCGGGCCGCCGTGCCCGCCGCGTTTGGCGCTGCCTTGGCGTCCGCAAACGCGGCATCGCCAAAAGCCCAATCCGAGCCCGCCACTCGCACCACCAGCCCAGCGAGCCTGTACCGCATTTAATCCTTGCTCTATCATCCGTTAATGCCTTGGTAATGTTCGTTTGGCAGGAACATACGAACTCAAAATCTGCCCTCAGAGAGGAGAATATGCGGAAGTCCGCGATCGTAGCGTTGATAGTAATGGCCGGGACCATCAGTCCCATTCAAATCGGAGTGTCATTTGCGCAACCCGCTCCGGCGGCAGCGGCGAGCAGTTCCGCGAGCGCCCAGATGGCAGACAAGGACTCGGCCATGAAGTCGCTGGCAGCCGCCAGGAAAAAATTCCGGACAATGCGCAAGCACTCTTCACAAGACCCTCATGCGCAGGCTGATTTGGACAGCCAAATCAAACAGATCAATGGCGTGATGGCCAAACTAAAAAAGGGTGAGGATGTTCCACAAAGCGATGTTGATGCGGCAATAGCCACGCCGTCTGGACTGCATTGATTCAGTAGAAAGAATAGACCTTGGCTGCCGCTCTATATAGGCGTCAGCCGACGGGTCGGCGACGGTGCGCTCGCCGGCCCGTTTTTTATTGCGCGCGCCCCGGGGCGACGCCACTTGACGCTTCCCTCCCGATACTCTTCTTAAAGGGAACGGACGCGCTGCGCCGTTTGCATCATGTAAAAATTCCAAGGTTTCGAGACTTTCCGAGGTCATTCCTCGGAGCCAGTTTTACCATAGAATTCCGTCGAAATTTTCTCCGATCTCCAGAATCCCGACGCGGGCCCCGAAATTGCTCTAACATTCGTGATCGATCTGATCCACGGAACACTCGTAACCATTCAGGGGTAACCAAACTATGATCCCGTCCAACCGTTCAACCGCGCGCGCATCCACGGCAGCCGCGACTCTCCTCGGCGCAATCTTTCTCGCGACTCCATTGTTCGCGGCGTCGAGCGACAACATGGTCACCACCAAGCCACGCACCACCGCGTCGCACCAGGAGTTGGCATCGACGGGCTCGCCGGAATCTCCCGCAGCCGGAAACGTCGAAACGCATATCCGCGACCTGCACAAAAAGCTCCAGATCACCGATGCGCAAAAGACCCAGTGGGACGCGCTCGCGCAGGTGATGCGCGATAACGCGCAGAAGATGGCGGATCTCGAAAAACGCCGCGCCGCCGACGCCAAGTCGATGACTGCGGTTGACGTCGTGAAATCTTACTCGGAAGTGATCGACGCCCATGAAGATGGAATGAAGAAATTCGTCCCGGCGTTCGAGGATCTCTACAACAGCATGTCGGACTCGCAGAAGAAGATCGCGGACTCACTCTTCCGAAGCCGCGCGCGCACTGAAGCTCGAAAGGAAGTCAGCAAGGCGAGCTAGTACCGTAAAGTCGCCTCGGGCGATGGAGAGTGAAAGAGTGAAAAGTGAAAAAGTGATGATGAAAACCTCGACCAGCAATAGCAATCATTCGCGGATCGCGTTTTCGCGATTCGGAAAGGTAGTTTCGGCCGCCGCCTTTGGACTTTTAATCGGCGCATTCGCAATCGGCCCGGCTCAGGCCAGGGACCATGATGGTGGTCACGATCGCGGCCGCGGCCATGAGGAGCACGCGTACCGTGGTCGTGGCTATTACCGCGGACCCGATTACGCTTACGGAAACCCCGACCACTACTACGCGCCGGCACCCGACTACTACTATCAGCCCGAGCCCTACAACTACGGTTATTATCCGCCGGGCTCTGGTTATGGGTACTACGATGGGCGGCCATCCGAGGGCATCCTTCAGTTCTTCGGGCTGTGATTTTTACTTGCTGGGCCGTTTCTCGGGATGTCCTTTTCAGCCTGACGGCGGCGAGCTTTCTGTTGTATTCTCATCCGGTCCCCCTGCTCGGGAGGAGGTTACTTCCAACGATCCGGTTCCCCTTCCCGCTCGGGAAGGGGTTAGGTTGTTAGGGACGCCATGAGCCAGCGAAAAACAACTTTTGACGGAACGAAACTACCCCTAGTGGTTGGCCTTCTCGAAACCACTACCTGTTGTATAAGGCGCTCGCTTCGGCCCTTTTCGCGGGAAGCCCAGTGGAACTATTAGCCTCCGAAAATGGTGCTAATCAGCGCAACGAGTTGCCCCCTCTATCTTCGGAAGTGGAATTAGCGTATTCTCATTATTCAACGCTCGGATTGTTCCATTCTCTAAGCCCGGGAATTAGCCCGGGTTTTCTGTACGAGAGCTTCCCGGCAAATACTTACGGAGGGCAAAAATGCCCAGCAAATTGTACGTAGGCAATCTCGCCTACTCGGTGTCCAACAGCGATCTGGAAGAACTGTTTTCACAAGCAGGCCAGGTTCAAAGCGTGGCGGTAATCACGGATAAGTTTTCCGGCCAATCGAAGGGCTTCGGCTTCGTCGAGATGGCAAATGCGGAAGATGCGTCCAAGGCAATCCAGACCCTGAATGATACTGATCTGAAGGGAAGGAACATCAAGGTTAGCGAGGCCAAGCCCCGCGAATCGAGCTTCGGCGGTGGCGGCGGCGGTGGCGGTGGCAACCGTCGCGGCGGTGGCGACAACCGTGGCGGCGGAGGCGGCGGCCGCTGGTAGTAAATTGACCTGAAGACTGGGCGGGCACACGATGCCCGCTCAGTCATTTTGACCAGGACGCGCGACTCAATGTCACGCGAGCCTCTCATTCTCAAAAATTGGCGTCGAGCTCCCGTTCTGGGAGTCCGACATGAACTTCTCACGTCGCAATCAGGAGGGCCGGTGCCCAGAATATATGTAGGAAATCTCGCTGAGTCAGTTACGCGCGATGAACTGCGGGCGCTCTTCTCTAAAGTCGGCCGAGTCTCCGGCGCGCTGGTGATCACCGACAAGCTTACCGGCAAATCGCGTGGATTCGGCTTCGTCGAAATGGTTGAAGTCGAAGACGCGATCAACGCCGCCGTCTATTTCAGCGGCACCGAACTCGAAGGCCGCAAGATTCACGTCGATCCATTCCGGCCGCAGGAACCCGGCGCGGCAAAGTATCGCGGCGAACGAAAACGCCGCGCCCCCGCCAAGCGCAGCAGCAACGGTACTGCGTAACCGATTTTTGAAAGGAAATTTTATCAGGAGTTGATATGCGCGAAGAGAGTTTGCCGCCGTGGAGAACGCACGATTGGAAAGTCCGCACCATCGAATCGATCGCACCGGGCGGCGGCTCGCGCTTGGCATTCACCTGCAGAAGTTGCGGCAGGATATTCAATCAGACCACGATTAACAGCCGCACCTGGGCGGTTGACGAGGGCGGCGTCGCGCTAAACGATACGGTGACTAACCGCTGGCTCGCGGAAAGCTGCACGCGCAAACCCTCGGACACAGACGAAGACGACCGCAAGCTTTTCAAGAACGGTCCCGCGCTGTAAAATCAGAATCTTCCTCGTAGTCTTTTCTAAAGGATGGCGCGATTGAAAATTAATTTATGGATAGTCGCGCTTGGCGCGCTGCTGTTACTCCCGCTCGCTGCTCCCGCTCGCGCGCAAGCGCCGATGCCGGTGTCGGTCTCTTCCGATGACGCAACCGCATCGGTTAAAACGATCATCGATCAGTCGATCGTCGTCTTCAAAGACCGCCAGCTTTCCGCGCCCGTTCGCGAGCAGAAGCTTCGCGCGATTGCCGAGAGCCATTTCGATTTCCAGGAGATGGCAAAATCGGCCATCGGATATCATTGGAAAACTCTGACCCCCGCACAGCAGGCCGAGTTCGTCCCCCTGTTCACCACCTTCATCGAGGACGCGTACCTGTCGCGGATCGAATCCTATTCGGTCGAGAAGATTAATCAGCAGATCCAATCCTCGATGATTCAATTCACCAAGCAGACCAGCACCGGCCCCGACTACGCCGAGGTCTTCAGCACAGTTGTGTTGCAGGATCGCAAGGACCCG
>PMOH01000019.1 GCA_003161515.1 Deltaproteobacteria bacterium | reverse complement strand
CAGCTGGGGCGAAAATTCGGAGCGCCGGACGACGAGGGTATCGCACTGACCTTCGAGCCGGCGCACGGGGAGCTGGCCGAAATGATCGGATGCTCGCGCCCGATGGTGAGCCGGCTGATGGCGGACTTGATCAAGCAGGGCGAAATCGCGCGGCGAGGGCGTCTCTACATTTTGTTAAATGACGGCGCGATTGCGGCCAATGTGCGCAACGCATCCGCAGCGACGGCGCCCTCGGCCGACCTTCGGGTTCAGGACATCGGCACATCCGGACGGCGTCGGCGAGCGGCGTAGCGTCGGACGCATTGATCGCCAACGGCGCGATGGGATTGAAGGAACCTAACCCCTAACCCCTTCGAGTGAAGGGGAACAATCGCGGAGGGAAGGTTCTCGATGCTGCCCGTTCGGTGGTATGTTGCCAAAAAATCGGCAGCCATCGGTCGCATCATCTTCACGACTACGCTGAGTTTCTAATCGAATGGAGTCGTTTTGCGCGTTCTCTTTCATTGGCGTGAAGATTGCTTCAGAAATATTTCAGTGGGTGAATCCGTCCAAGTGGTAAGTCCACGTTGGAGAACGTCATATGAGCGCCAAGCGCATTCTGATTTCGCAGATCCCTGAATCGGTCGCAGAGGCTTACGACGGTGTGCAATCGATTGTCGCGCCCGACGGCTCCGCGTCGCTCGAAGAATTGCAAGGCGCGGTGGAATATCTGCTCGATACGGTAAAGGCGGCGCGCCTGGACGGCAGTGTCGTCCCGACCCGCCTCAACTAAAGCGCGCAATCAGTTTCGATAAGTCCCCGAATTGCGCCGCGACCGCGATTCGCGCCGCGATAGTTGCTTCTTTCATACAGGTGGCAGGCTCCTGACACCTTCCTTGGCAAGCGCTTTCGCGGCTTGTACTCTGCGATATGTGTTCAGCGCAGTCCTGGTAGAGTCGAGCGGTTTTCATCGACATGACTGACTTCGTCTACGTCGGCAATGAGCTGGAACTGTTTGCCGGCGCGACAATCTGGAAGTCCTACGTGCATTTCCATCTCCAGTCTTATTTGTCGGGTGACATCCTGGAAGTTGGCGCAGGGATGGGTGCGGCAACGGGGACGTTCAATGACGGCACACAGAAGAGATGGGTATGCCTAGAACCCGATCGGGCTCTGGCGGATCGGATCAAGCCGAACCTGCCTCCGGACCTAACCAACTGCGAGGTGATAGTCGGCACCTTGTCCGATCTAGGACCGGGAGAGCAGTTCGATAGCATCCTGTATATGGATGTCCTCGAACACATAGAAGCAGACGCAGCCGAGCTCGCGAGCGCCGCGTCGCATCTAAAGCCGAGCGGGACCTTGGTTATACTGTCCCCCGCACTCCAATGGCTGTTCACCCCCTTCGACGCGGCCATCGGGCATTATCGTCGTTACTCAAAAAATTCCCTCCGTTCGATCGTGCCCGGGGGTCTGCGCGAAACAAAATGTATCTATCTGGACTCGGCGGGCTTGTTGGCGTCACTGGGGAACAAACTCTTCCTGCGCTCGCCCGTCCCAAGCAAAGCCCAGATCCAATTCTGGGACCGCGCGTTGGTTCCGATATCAAGGCACACGGACCGCGCTTTGAACTACGCGATAGGCAAATCAATCCTGGGAGTCTGGCAGCAGTCGCCTCTTTCTCCAGTTCTGCATCTCAAATAGCGGACTATAGTCCAATGAGTTGAATCATTGGAAAAATGACGTTTCGTCACGCCGCCTCGTGTCGATCCGGATGCCTTGTCTCATTGATGTTGCCCTAATCACAAGCATTAGACCGGTTCTTGGGCATCATTTGCAATTTACCTGCTTCGATGCTAGTAGCCCTGAACGCTATAGACGCAACTAGCATCTGAAAGGCAAAGGGCACCTGAAAATTATCGTGGCGCTGCGCCGCAGCAGCGGCTCACCCTCGCATGTGAGGCAGGCAGATGTCTTACGCAGTGTCGAAGGACTGCAGAGGAAGGTTCGTCTATTCCGCGCGGCGGCGGTCCACGCTTCGCCAGCAGAAGAGTGCTGCGGCCGTGGTTCCTATTAAAATTCCACTTGGGGAATTGACGTTACCGGCGCTGGCGGTGCCGTCAGGCGCTCCCGGTGAATGTCTGGGTTCAAAGCAACCGAGAACTGAA
Source organism: Deltaproteobacteria bacterium (assembly GCA_003161515.1). Taxonomy (GTDB): domain Bacteria; phylum Desulfobacterota; class Binatia; order Binatales; family Binataceae; genus Binatus. Next base: position 9,691 of record PMOH01000019.1, on the reverse strand, counting down.
GCAGCCAGAGTCGCACTTGCGAGGGGAAAACCATGAATGGATGGCTCAATCGATTTAACCAAGCTTCAGTTGATTTTCGTTCTGCGCGGTTCGTCACCATCGCGCTTGCTACCATTGCGCTGTTATCCAGCTTCGGCGCTGCGCCGGCATACGCCACGACGAGGATAACCATCAGCCCGCTTTCGCTTTCGTTCCCCAATCAGGAAGTGGATACAACCTCGGCCGCGAAGAACGTGACCATCACCAATCCGAACGCCTCGGCGCTGCAGATAGATAGCGTAATGGCGTCTGCCGGAGACTTCTCGATTTCGAGCGACGGATGCAGCGGCATGATGCTCGCGCCATCGGCAAATTGTGTCGTCAGCGTGGTCTTCACGCCGAGCCAGGTCGGAACCCGCACGGGAACATTGACCATCAGCGACGCCGCAACCGACAGCCCGCAGACCGTCAATCTCTCGGGCACCGGCATCCTGGTGAAGCCAACTTTTAATCCAACTCGCCTGAGTTTCGGTCTCCAGGAAGTGCAGGTACCTAGTGCTACGAAGACCGTAGTCTTGACCAACCCGAACCTGGTTCCCTTGAGCGTTACCAGCGTCGCCTCCTCGAACGCCGACTTCACCGTGAGTGCCGACATGTGCAGCGGAACGCAGGTTGCGCCGTCCGGCACCTGCAGCTTTGGCGTGACCTTCACTCCTGCTGCAGCCGGAGTCGTCACAGCGAATATAGTCGTCACCGATAACGCAGATCCCGCGACGCAGTCGGTCCCGGTTTCCGGCGACGGCATCATCTTGAAGCCGACTTACTCACCGACGCATCTGAGCTTCGGCCTCCAACCGATCGAGGTTCCCAGCGCTGCACAGACAGTCACCTTGACCAACCCCAATGTGGTTCCGCTCAGTGTGACCAGTGTCGTCGTGTCTTCAGGCGACTTTGCCTTAGCCAGCGATACTTGTAGCGGGACGGAAGTAGCGCCCAGCGGCACGTGCAGCTTCTCGGTGATTTTCACACCGACGCAGACCGGCACGAGAACCGCGAAAGTCACCGTTACCGACAATGCCTATGTGCCCACGCAGACGGTCCCTCTGTCAGGCGTCGGCTATATCATCACTCCTACTTTGTCGCCGACCTCCCTTTCGTTCGGAAGAGTCCAGGTCGGCACTATCTCGGCACCGAAAACGGTGACGCTTACCAATTCCAATGTGGTGCCTGTGACCTTCACGTCGATCACAACCAGCGGTCCATTCGCCATCACCGCGAATACCTGCGACGGCTCGGTGCCCGCGAATTCGACTTGTCAGGTATCAGTGACGTTCAATCCGACGACCGACACTAATCCGAACGGAACCACCGAAACCGGAAAACTAACCTTCATCGATAACGGACAACGGAACACCCAAACGGCAAGCCTCGTCGGCATAGCGTTCGGCACGGCGGCGACCGCAACCGCGACCGCCACCGACACCGCAACGGCCACCGGTACGCCAACGGCGACTCCATCGGCAACTGCGACGGCTACCGATACGACAACCGCTACGGCGACTCCGACGACGACGGCTACTGCGACCGCAACTGCTACCGAGACGCCGACTGCGACCTCGACTTCGACGCCGACCGCGACGGCAACATCGACAGCGACGGCAACGTCAACTGCAACCGCCACTGACACTGCGACGGCGACGGCAACCGCCACTGACACTGCGACGGCGACGGCCACCGCAACCCCAACCGCAACATCGACGGCCACCGCAACCGCTACTGACACAGCCACGGCGACCGCTACCGCGACCGACACAGCCACGGCAACTGCGACGCCGACCGCGACCGCAACGTCAACCGCGACCGCGACCGCGACGGCAACGTCGACTGCGACCGCGACGCCAACCGCGACTGACACTTCAACGGCGACGGCAACGTCAACCGCGACCGCGACGGCGACTGCGACCAACACGGCCACAGCAACCGCGACGGCTACCGACACGGCAACGTCGACCGCGACTCCAACCGAAACTGCCACTTCAACGGCGACGGCAACTGCGACCTTGACCGCAACTCCAACCGCCACGGCAACGCCGACCGCGACAGCAACATCGACCGCGACGCCGACGGCTACGTCAACCGNNCGACGGCGACTTCGACGGCGACGCCGACTGCAACTGCTACCGCGACAGCGACTGCGACGTCGAGTGCGAGCCCGACTGCCACCGCCAGCGCGAGCTCTACGGCGACTGCGACCAAGACTGCGACGCCGACTAAAACCAGGACTGCGACGCCGACTAAGACTGCAACGGCGACGGCGTCTGCGTCCGCGACGGCTACCCCGACGGCAACACCGACCGTTGTACCCAACGCCGGTGACGTCCTTGTCGCGGGCGGCGACACAGGCGGGCTGCTGAGCGGTTTTATCCCGCTCTCAACCTCAACCAATTCGACCGCCGCAGCTGAGATCTACGAGGTCCTGAGCGATGCCTTCTTGTCGGTGGGTTCGCTTAACACCGCGCGCGAATCGACTTCGACTGCGCTAGTGCTGCCCAATGGCAAGACCCTGATAGCGGGCGGATCGCATTGCGCGGCCAAGACCTACGGTCCCGGCGGTGTCTGTGGAGGGTCATCGTTCAGTGGCTTCCAGTGCGACGCGCTCAATACGGCAGAGCTGTATAGCGAGGGTACCGAACAGTTCACGCTGGCTGGCTCAGGCAGCGGCGGCGTGATGACGACCGCGCGCAGCGGCGCGACCGCGACTCTGATCACAGGATCGGGCACCTCGCTTGACGGCAAGGTGCTGATCAGTGGCGGATCGACCGGCAGCACGTTCCTGTCGCTCTCGACACCGCCGCCGGGATGCGCTCCGTTCGGACAGGTGGCGCAGAACACCGCAGAGATTTACGACCCGGTGGCCGACACCTTCACCGCGACCGGATCGATTCCGGGATGCGCGGCTGGAACCACGCCTCCGTCATGCAGCACCGGACTTCCCTCGAACTGCGGCGGGACGCACAGTCCGATCACGTCGGCCGCCGAAAGCGGAACGACGGTAACCATCACCAGCGCGGCCAACCCGACCGGGCTGATCGTTGGTGACAACGTGACGGTCACGGGCGTAAGCGTTGCGGGCTACAACGGCATCTTCGCCGTAACCGCAATTCCCAGCGGCACCACGTTCCAGTACACCGCAGCGTTGGGCCTGACGGCTGGAACTGGCGGCTTCGCGGCAGCCGACACAGCACAGTGCGGGTTGGTCGATGCGGATGCGGCACTGCTGAATAACGGCAACGTGCTGGTCGCGGGCGGCGACTACATCGTATTCCTCGGGCAGTCGTCCCCGCAGGCGTTCCTCTTCAACCCAGCCACGGCGTCGTTCAGTCAGACCGTGCCGATGAACGTGGCGCGCGAGCTGCCGGGAATAGTCACGCTGCCTAACGGGAATATTCTGATAGCCGGCGGTTTGACGGGAGCGTCAGCAGCATGCGCAGCGACTCCGGCTACTGCGTTGGCGTTTACGACCAACAGCTCGGCTGAGGTTTACGATCCCACGGTACCTTCGTGGACGCTGACCAGCGGCTCGTCAGCAACGCCGGGCGCGGCAGGGGGCATGAACGTCAAACGAATCGCGGCTGGTTCGCTGTTCACTAGCGGCACCGATTCGGGCCTGGCGATATTCGCCGGCGGCATCGACGCCGAGACCACTAACGGCAGCACGCCGAACTTCCCGGTCTGCGAAGCGACCACGGACATACACCAGACTACCCAAACCGAGACCGACCTGTACGATCCGACGACGACCGCGTTCACGGCAACCGGTGCGCTGCATCAGTCTCGCGGCGGCTACGGCTTCGGTATTCTCAATGCGGGTTCGAACTCGGGAGACCTGGTGGTGATNNCGACTACTACGAGCTGTTCAATCCGAGTACTGGAACCTGGACGCTGGGAACGGCGGCGACGCCTCCGACCCCGGCTAATTCTCCAGCGTCGGCGCTCTTGCCGTGACGCTGAAGCAACCGACTGTGCCTGGATAAACCAAACGCGCGATGCCGTCCTCGAAAGGGGACGGCATCGTTGCATAGAGCGAGAGGTGCCGACGGCGAGTGTCCTGACTTAGAGTTGCGAGCCCATCCCCGGACCCTGCAACCCTCTTTGATCGGTGCGGTAGGGAGCGCACGCCTGCGCGACATTCGCGGGCCAACAGTCTGCCCGGCAGGTTTCCGGCGTACCATTCAAGCAAGCGCCTTGCGCGATTTTAAGGCAGGCTTGATTGTCACCTGCTACACACTGATCGCGAAGCTTTGGAACAGTGGCCTCAAATGCCGATGGCTGCTGCTGCGCGCATCCAGACAAAGCGAGCGCGAGAAGAGCAATTATCGAGGAAGCGTTGCGGGGCTTCATGGAACCACCTGGTCGAGTGATTTCTGGATGTAGCGCATGGCAGGCCCGAATGGAACCGCAACACGACCTTGATCATCTTCGATGATTGCGTGGATTCCGCGATCATAACGCGCCGCGTTCATTGGTGCCGCGTGGAAGCGTCCGGTGCGTCAAATTTTACATTGCAATCATCTCAGATTTGTAGTTGATGTTTAAGGGTAGTGTTCACCGGGGCATCAGGTTCGCTCCGCTTTCAGATCCATTCGTTGGGTTGTGAGCGCGCTGCGCGCGAATGTCTGCAATGTTGATGCAGATGCTGTGCAGCGTCGCGCCTCGCCGCTATCGGGTTTACCGGATGCTCTCGCGGCTGGCCCCGAACCGCTACGAAATTTACCGGGTCGAGGGCGGGCAGATTTTCCTGAACCTTCGCGAATCGTCGGCTATGGTTCAGCGCGCGATGAGGTCCTACGAACCCGCGAAGCACGCGCTCATTCGAAAGCATCTGCGCCCCGGCATGACGTTTATCGACGTCGGTGCGAACAAGGGCGACTTTTCGCTGTTGGCGGCGCGGTTGACCGGCAACTCGGGCAAGGTGATCTCGATCGAGCCGGAACCCGAGAATCATTCGATGCTGCAACGCAGCATCGCGCTCAACGCTTACCCCAATATCAAAGTCCTGCAACTCGCGCTCAGCGACGGCGACGGTACCGCCACCCTGCAGATCGGTTCGACCAGTGGCGCCCACACTCTGTCGCCGGAATTCAACGGGACCCGCACGGTTGAAGTCCCCACCAGGACGCTGGATGGAATGGTTATGGAGCAGCAGCTGGGTTCCGTCGACATGATCAAAATTGATGTCCAGGGTTTGGAGCTCGCAGTGCTGCGCGGCGCCGCCGAGACGTTGCGCGCTAATCCTCGAATCATCCTGCTGCTCGATCTTCCCAAACAGAGCGAAAAGCGGCGCGCGATTGGCGAGTACCTGGCGCAGTTCAGCTTCACTTATTTCCCTGAAAGCGATGAGCATGCGCCGACGCACGATCTTCCTGGCCACGCGTTCGAGGTTGCCGCGATGCGGCTGCAATCATGAAGCTGAGGCACATAACGCGGATACCGCGCTCCATCGCAATCGCGATTGTGATTGCGATAGCGGCTTTCGCAGTGGTGGCCGTCGCGATGCAGGAACCATCACCGGATCAGTTCCTCGGTCAGGGTAATCTCACCGAGAGTCTGCCGAACTTCATCAACCGATTCGGCCTCGACTCTCCGGTCGCAGTCGCGATCGATCGCAGCGTGACGCCCAACCACGTGTACGTCGCCGACTGGAACAACAATCGGGTCCTCGGATATCAGAACGCTTCCGGATTTATCAATGGCAAGGACGCCGATTTGATATTCGGCGAACACAATCCAGGTGCGATCAACGACTATTTGTCCGGGTTCACGAATTCCACACTCTTTCATCCGAGCGGTATTGCGGTGGATTCCGACGGCAACCTGTTCGTTGCGGACAGCGGCGCGAATCGGGTGCTCGAGTATAATCAACCCTACAACACCGACACCGTGGCCGACGAAGTGTTCGGCACCTGCGGCGATTTCACCGGCGAAGGCGTCGGCTGCACCGGCGTAAGCGCAGCGACATTGAGCGGCCCCACCGCTATAGCGATCGACCCTGGCAATAACCTGTGGATCGTGGATGCGGGCAACAATCGTGTCGTCAAGTATGCCAATCCCATCGCTGGCGGAAGCAACATCACCGCGAGCGTCGTGCTCGGCCAGTTGGCGAACTTTACCAGCAGCGAGTGCAACCTGGGCGCGGCCGCTCCAACGGCGGACAGCCTCTGCTTTGCCGGATTCGACGCCGGCCTGAGGTTCGATACGAGCGGCAACTTGTTCGTGTCAGACTCGGCGAACAATCGCGCGCTCGAATTTCTCGCTCCCGCACAGGCCGGCACATCGCCAGGCGTCCCGGGCTCGGCAGGCGATACCACCGCCGACGAGGTATTCGGCCAGAACGGATCGTTCGTCACAACCAACTACCAGGCAACGCACGGCGAAGGCGCCACCACCCTGCGCTCGCCGGGCGGAATCGTGCTGGACGACTCCGGGAATCTCTACATCGCGGACGAGGGCAATCAGCGAGTGCTGGAATTCCTGTCTACCGCGTTGAATCCGCCGGGCGCCGCCAGCCTGGTGCTCGGACGATGCGGAGCGTTCGATGCGATCGGATGCCCAAGTCCATCGAGTATCCAGGGCGGACTGGCAGAGGCGCTCAATTTTGAGTTGTTACCGATCGGCCCTTCGAGTCTCGCAGGCGGGCTCGCATTCGATGAGAGCGGCAACCTATACATTGCGGATACGGCGAACAATCGCGTGCTCGCGCTCGTATCGCCGCTGACATCGTCGGTCTCAGGATTTTCGGGACGAGTGCTGGGGCAAGCTAGTTTCGTTCACAACGGCGTCGACCTGGTCGACGGCGAGGGCTACTCGACGCCCTGGGGAGTCGCGCCGGACCTGAGCGCAAATCCCAACCGCCTCTATATCGTCGACTCGCAAAACAGCCGCGTGCTCGGGTACGCGAACGTCACTACATTGGACCCGCTCACTCCGGCCGACGTGGTCGTCGGCCAGCCCGATTTCTTTTCGTACTACGCAAATCTGTTCGACAGCACCAACTCCAATTCGCCGACCGCCAGCACTTTGGCGTTTCCTACCGCGGCGGTTGTGGATTCGAGCGGAAATCTGTTCGTGGCGGATACCGGCAACAGCCGTGTGCTGGTCTTCTCGAATCCTTTCAGCCTGGGCGAAGCCGACGGATTCGTAGCCAGCCTTGTGATTGGACAAAACGGAAGCTTCACCTCCGGTCAGGACGGCGACTTCACCGCCGCCGGATGCGCTGCGACGCCGTCTGCGACCACCCTATGCGTGCCCAACGGTCTGGCGCTCGACCCGTCGGGCAATCTGTATGTCGTCGACGCGGGCTACAATCGCGTCCTCGAATTCAGCAGTCCCGCGAGCAGTCCCACGCTGGTGAAGGTCTTCGGGCAGCCTGACGCGGTCACCTTCAATGCGTGCTCGAACGCCGATCCGACAGCGATATGCGCGCCCGACGGCGGCATCGCGTTTGATTCCGCGGGCCGCATGTACCTTGACGGTGCGCATGCCGGCGCCGGCATCGGGATCTACAACGCTCCCGCAAGCGAGAGCAGCCCCGACGTGGTGGTGCCCGCGCGAGCCTTCGCCATCGCAATCACATCCCTCGGCGGCATGTTCATCAGCCAGGGCCTGGCGTTCCCGACCGGCAGCTCGTCAATTGTCGAATACTCTCCGCCGTTCACCAATACGTCGTCGCCCTCCGTAATTTTTGGACCAGGCTTCACCTCGGGCACCATTCTCGCGATGTCTTTTTCTTACGGACTCGCGCTCGACTCAACCCAGTCCCTCTACGTGGCCGACTCCGGGAATAACCGCGTGCTCATCTTCGACCATCCACTCTCGTCGGGCACGCCGACTGCCACTGCAACCGCAACCGCGACCAGGTCAGCAACACCAACGCGTACCCCTACCGCTACGCCGACGCGAACCGCTACCGCGACGAAGACCCCGACGCCGACGGCGACCAAAACCGCGACTGCGACTAAAACNNAACGCCGACGGCCACCGCGACCTCGACTGCCACCGCGACGCCCACGCCTACTGCCGGCCGCACCGGGACGCCGACGGCTACTCCATCGCCGGCGCCCGGGCGTCTCAAAATCAATAAGAAGAAACTCAGCCTGAGAGCTGCGCCGGGTGCGACCGCCTCCGCGACCTTTACGATCGACAACGGCGGGAACGGCCCGCTGCACGTCAGCGTAAGTTCGCCAACGAAGAGCCCGCCTTTTGTGGAGATTGGCGGGGGAAACGGATTCGCGATCGCCGCCGGCGGAACGCACGACGTGACAATCGTATATTCGCCGACGCAGAAGGGAACGACCAGCGATCAGCTATCGATCACGAGCGACGATCCCGCGCAGAAGAAAGCGAAAAAGGTGAAGCTGAAGGGAAAGTCGAAATAGACTGAGGTCCCGATCACCGAGCGCGCCACAAAGTGCGGCTGCGCTTACGATCGAAGATGCTTCAGAGATAACGGCGGTTGCGCTCTCAGCCGAGACGCAACCGCCGTTATCATTTAGTTTCCAGTCCCGAACAATCCAACCTTCTGCGTGGTCGACGTTGTGCCGTTGCCCGCGCTGTCGACGATGGTCAGCGTGCCGGAGAACGAGCCCACTGCCGACGGCGTGAAGTTGAGGGCGATTACGCACGACGCTCCCCCACCTGCCAGCGTGCTCCCGCAAGTGGTGCCGGCGCCATCGACAGCGAACACCGCGTTGGTGGTGGTGACGCTGCTGATGTTGATCGTGCCGCCGGAAACCGGGTTCGGGTTCGAGAGCGTGACGAACTTGTCAGCGCTGGTCGTCATGTGCGGCACCGCGCCGAACGAGAGCGAGGTCGGCATAATCGTCAGCGGCACGAGCGTGCCGGTCCCTTTCAGAGCGATCGTGGCCGGGCTGTTCTTGGCGTTGCTGGTGACGATCAGGCTGCCGGTCTCCGCGCCTTGCATCGTCGGATTGAACGCCAGCGTGACAGTGCAGCTTGTGTTAGCCGCCAGCACTCCGGTGCATCCATCGGCGACGACCGCAAAATCGCCCGAGGTCGCGACGCTGCTGATGGTGAGCCCGACCGAGTTCGAATTGGTCAGGGTTGCATTCCTGGTGGCGCTGGTCCCTCCGACCTGGGTGTTGGCGAACGCGAGGCTCGGCGAGAGGGCAAGCGACGCCTGGATGCCGGTGCCCGCGAGGTTAACCGTCTGCGGACTGTTCGGACCGCTCGAGGGGATGGTTGCGGTGCCCGTGTAGTTCCCGACGCCGGTGGCGGTGAAAGTCAGCCCGACCTGGCATGAGCTGCCACCCGCGAGGCTGGTGCCGGAGCAGGTATCCGACGCTATCTGGAAATTCGCGCCGGGTGACGGCCCGGTAAGGGTCGTGGTCGTGACGGTGCCGATAAGGATTGGCGAACCGGTCGTGTTCGACGCCGTGATCAGGCGAACCGCCGTGGTCGTGCCGGTATTGCCGAAGGTCGAGTACGCAAACTGAATCGAATACGGCGTAATCGTCAGCGGCAGCGGCGTAGGCGTCGCAGTCGGTGTCGCAGTTGACGTCGCAGTGGCGGTATCTGTGGCGGTCGCCGTCGCAGTGGCAGTGGCGGTATCTGTGGCGGTCGCGGTGGCCGTTGCAGTGGCAGTATCAGTGGCCGTCGCGGTTGCGGTGGCAGTATCTGTCGCGGTCGCTGTCGC
>PMOH01000401.1:779-4807 GCA_003161515.1 Deltaproteobacteria bacterium | reverse complement strand
GGATGCCCTTGTCGCCGTCGATGTAGGTAATGCGGCTGCGGCATGACGCGGTGTTGGTGAACGCCGGGTCGTAGGACATCAAGCCGAAATCGTCTTTGCCAACTTTGATCTGACGCAGATCGGCGGCGCGAATGACGTCGCCCTCTTCGATTGGCAACTCGTACTTCTTGCCGGTCCGATTGTCGGTAATGGTCAGCGTATTGTTCGCCATCACGATGCCCTCGATTTGTTCATGACGTTCGCGTTCAACATAAATACAGTACACCCGATTTTATGTCCAAGGCAGCAGGGGCATTCAGGGCGGGAAGCCCTGCGGAAGAGGCGGGCACGGCGGCCCGCCCCACTAGTGACTGGTTAGTCTGCTGCGAGAGTTGGTTCGACTGTCTCTTCGGGGACTCTTAAATCTGCGGACGCCTGGCGGCCTTCGAATTGGTAGAGGGACGGATCGGCGCGGATCGTGTTCCACCAGTAGCGGATGGTGCTGCCGGACCAGTTGTTGGTGATGCGGCCGGCTTCGTTTTTGTACCAACTCTTGCCGGTGGACGCCCAGACTCTTTGATTCAGCTCTTTTTGCTGGAGGGCGTCGAACTCGTCCATCACTTCGCGCCGGAGATCGATGGCGGAAGAGCCGGTCTGGTCCATCGCCTTCAGGCAACTGAGAATGTAATTCGCCTGGCATTCGATCATGAAGATGATCGAGTTGTGGCCGAGGTTGGTGTTCGGGCCGTACATCAGAAACATGTTCGGGAATCCGGCGACGCTGATGCCGAGGTAGGCCTTCGCGCCGCCCGCCCATTCGTCCTGCAGCAGATGCTCGTCGCGCCCTCGAATAGCCATCGGGGCGAGGAATGCGGTCGATTCAAAGCCGGTCGCGTAAATCAGGATGTCTATCGGGATACTCCGGCCGTCGGCTGTCGCGATTGCGGATTGGTCGAGATGATCGATGTTGCTGGTGACGACCTCGACGTTTTCGCGATTGAGTGCGGCGTAATAGTCGTCGGAAATCAGGATGCGTTTGCCGCCGATTGGATAGTCGGGAACCAGCGCGCTCTGCAACTTCGGATCGGTGACGGTGGTGCGCATGTAAGTCTCGGCGAGTTGCGCCATCCGGCGCGACAGAAACGAAACCTGGCGAAACATCGGCCAGTTCATCTCGTGCTGGAAATAGATCAGCCATCGGTAGAGGCGCGTCCGCACGGGGTTGTTTGCGAAGCTGCGCTTCTGATCGTCGGTGTACGCGAGATCGTTGCGCGGGACCATCCAGTTCGCGCTGCGCTGGAAGATATACACTCGGCCGGCCTTCGGAGCGATCTGCGGGATGAACTGGATTGCACTGGCGGCGTTGCCGACGACGCCGACGGTCTTGCCGGTGAGATCGACGTCGTGACGCCATCGCGCGGAATGAAACGAGACGCCCTGGAAGTCCTCGGCACCGCGCAACTTCGGCATGTTCGGCCGATTCAACTGGCCGACGCCTGCCACCAGCACATCGGCCACGACTTCCTCGCCGTTGGTGGTGCGGATTTTCCAGATGGCCGCATTGTTGTCCCAAGTCGCGCCGGCTATCTCGGTGCCGAAGCGGATGTGGCGGAAGAGGTCGTACTTTTTTGCGCAGTTCTCCATGTACTCGAGGATTTCAGCCTGCGGGGCCCATTTGCGCGACCAGTCGGTCTTCTGTTCGAACGAGAAGCAGTAGGAAAACGACGGTACGTCGCAGGCGGCGCCGGGATAGGTGTTCTCACGCCAGGTGCCGCCGAGGCGGTTGGCTTTCTCGAAGATGGTGAAGGAATCGATCCCGAGGCGTTTGAGCTGGATGGCGAGGCAGAGGCCGGAGAATCCCGAGCCGATGATGGCGATTCGGCGAGTTGGATGATTGTTTGAGGTCATGGAATTGGGTTGAACATACTATATGCGGTGGTTTGGGATGGGGTGACTACCATCGGTAGCTTCGTTCCGTCAAAAGTTGTTTTTTGCTTGATCATGGATGACCGACAACCTAACCCCTAACCCCTTCCCGAGCGGGAAGGGGAACCGGAAAGAGAAGGGGACAGGATGACGCATGCATTAGCAGTAGCACAGAAAGTCCGCGAGGGTCAGGCGGTAAAGTTCATCCCCACCGCGTGTGGGTTCAGCTGGCCATTGCGGCTGGGTTGGTTTGCTGCTGGCGGTACTCGGCGATCGAAATTATTCGCTGGGTGCGGGTGTCCCAGAGGATGTATTTCAGGGCTTTGGGAATTTGAAATAACTTGACGCGGGTTACATCGGTGAAGAGATCGCGATATTCGTCGTGGCATTCGATTAGGCGATAGTTTGGGATTTTGGCCGATAGATGATGAACGTGGTGGTAGGCGATGTTGGCGGTAAACCAGTTCAGCCATCGCGGCAGGATCAGAAAACTCGAGCCTTCGATGGCGCCGGTCTCGTAGTCCCAGTGCTCGCCGTCGCTGGCGTAGGAGTGCTCGAAATTATGCTGGACGGTGAACAAAATAATTCCCGCGGCGCCGGCCAGTGACGCGCTGATCAAATAAATCGTGAAGAACAACGCCGTGCCGAATTCCCAGCACATCAAGGTCCATGCGCTGAGCAGGCAGACATTGTTCCAGAACATGTGCCAGTACTCTTTGCGATTTTTCCAGTAGGGGGTTTCGAAAGTGTCGGCGTGCGCAGCGATCGGGAGATTCGGCTGTGAGACTTTCCCTTTAACAACATGACCCACAAACGCGACGCTGCCTTTGAGCCAGGTGAAGCGCGGGTTGAAGATCACGTAGATGAGGCCGGCAAACGGCGCGGTCGCGATGCTGCACTTGCGCCGATACCAGCGCTGCTGCGTGTCGGTCATCGCCGCGTATTCATCGACGGACAGGGTCGTGTAGAGGCCGCGATATTTTTCCCAATTGCCGTTGTTGGCGTGATGAAAATTATGGTGCTGCGACCATACGTACTGCGGCATCCCGGAGACCACGCCGAGGACAAAGCCGAATGCGCGATTGAGCCGCTGCGTGCGGAACAGGCTGCCGTGTCCGCATTCGTGCATCAGGGTGAACGCGCGCAAAGTGAACAGGCTGATCGCGAAGATTGCGGCGGCGGTGAGCCAGTAGGAAACGTGGACGCTCCACAGAGCGGCCCACCAGAGCGCCACGAACGCCGCCAACGTCGTCAGCACCTGGATCAATGCCCTAGCGTCGTCGGCTTGCGCATGCCGGACTACGATCTCGTGCTTCTGTTCTTTTATGCGGAGTATCGACGACACGAACGAGACCTCATTGGCGAGTTACTGTTGGGAGCCGCCGAGGAAGAAGTATAGCGAGCCAAGTCTCAGCACGGCTATCAAGAGGGTGACATATCATTGGGGTTAAGCAAACAGTTACCGACAAGCACTATCACCTGGCCGAATCTTTAATGCGATGCTTGCCGAGCTTGTAGGAGAGATCGCTGCGCGACATTCCGAGACGGCGCGCGACTTCGGCCTGCGCGCCCTCGGTGATTTTCAGCGCGCGCTGAATCACCGCTTTCTCGAGCGCGGCGAGGAACTCCCGAAGATTCTGGGTCTCGGGGATCATATCGGCGAGCTGAGCGGGAGTGATCTCGGCGGAAATCCGGGGCGCGACGCCGTTGGGGCTGCGCGGCGCTGACACGGGGAAATTTTCGGGCGTGATTTGCTCGCCGGCGGAGAGGATGCACGCGCGCTCGATCAGGTTGCGGAGCTCGCGGATATTTCCGGGAAAGTCGTAGCTGAGCAGCGTATGAATCGCCTCGACGGTGATTCGGCGCGGCGGCGTCTTCAGATCACGCGCGGCTTGTTCGAGGAAGAGCGCGCACAGCTCGGGGATGTCTTCGCGGTGATCGCGCAGAGGAGGCACCGTGAGCGGAACCACCGCGAGGCGGTAGTACAGGTCCTCGCGGAAGCGTCCCTCATTCACGCGCTTCTTCAAATCGCGGTTGGTTGCGACTAGCAAGCGAACGTCGGTGTGCCGCGGCTTGGTCGAGCCGAGCCGCGTGATCAGCCCGTCGGTCAGGACGCGCAACAG
>PMOH01000401.1:0-696 GCA_003161515.1 Deltaproteobacteria bacterium | reverse complement strand
ACGAGTTCCTTGCCGGTGCCGGTTTCGCCGGTGACGAGGACGGTCGCGTTGGTCGGTGCGACGCGCGCAATCTGCTCGCGGAGATGGCGAATCGCAACGCTGCGCCCCGCGATTTCCGACGATCCTTCAAGCCGCACCAGCGTGTCGCGCAGCCGGGTGTTCTCGCGCACCAGCCGCGTATGCTCCATCGCGCGGGTCGCCGATGCGAGCAAAACTTCGGGGATGAAGGGCTTGGTGATGAAATCGAAGGCGCCGCGACGCATGCTTTCGACGGCAAGTTCAATCGTCGCGAACGCAGTCAGGAACACCACGGACAGGCTCGGATCGGCTTCACGCGCGGCGGCCAGGACGTCCAATCCTTCACCGTCGGCCATCTTCTGATCGGTGATAATCGCGTCGAAGGTATGCTCGCCGAGCGCGCCGCGCGCGTCGTTGACGCCGGCGGCCTCGACGACTTCGTGATGATCCTGTTTCAGATTGGAGATGAGAATGCGCCGCAAATGCGGCTCGTCATCTACGATCAGTATTTTCCCCATGACCATTCCTGTCGACAAGATTGTGCGCTGCCGCTATTTCGAGGGAAAAGCACACCTGCCGAGGTTCGTTGATTCTCAAAACGATATCGCTGCCGTGGGCGCGTGCGATATTGCGCGCGATCGCCAGACCGAGGCCATTGCCGCCCTGCTTGGTGGTGAA
>PMOH01000290.1 GCA_003161515.1 Deltaproteobacteria bacterium | reverse complement strand
GTCGCCGACCGTGAAATCCTCGAAGTAGCTGCCGTCGCTGGTGATGCTCACGTTCAGTTCTGCTCCATGATACGCCGGCCGATGACCTCGTACTGAATTTCGCTGGTGCCCTCGAAGATCGACAGCACCCGCGCGTCGCGCCAGAAGCGCTGCGCCTCGAACTCCATCGAATAGCCGTAGCCGCCGTGCACCTGCATCGCCTCGCGCGTGACCCGCTCGGCCATCTCGGCGGCGAAGGCTTTCGCGAGGCCGGCCTCGTAGTCGCATCGCTTGCCGGTGTCCTTCTCGGCGGCGGCGAAGTAGCAAAGCTGGCGCGCCGCTTCGATCTCGACCGCCATGTGCGCGAGCTTGTGCCTGATCACTTGGAAGTCGCCGATCGGCTGGCCGAATTGCTTGCGATCCTTCGCATACTTCACCGCGCATTCGAACGCCGCCTGCGCAACGCCGACCCCGCGCGCTGCGGTCTGGATTCGCGCCGCTTCGTAACTCGCCATCAACTGGTAAAATCCACGCCCTTCTATTCCTCCAATCAGATTCGCCTTGGGCGCGAACGCGTCATCGAACTGCAGCGCGTAACTGCGCATCCCGTGGTAGCCGATCGTCGGAATCGGCGAGCCGGTAAGCTGCGGCGGCATGAAGTCGTCGCCGGGCGTTTTCTCGAACAGGATCAGCGACAGTCCTTTGTGCTTCTTCGACATGTCGGGGTCGGTCCGCGTCATGACGGTGAGCATGTGCGCGCGATTGGCGAAGGTGCACCACATCTTCGAGCCCTTGATCAGATAGCCGTCGCCATCCTTGACCGCGCGCGTTTTGAACGACGCCGTGTCGCTGCCCGAATCGGGCTCGGTGAATGCGGCCGCGGTCAGAATTTCGCCGCGCGCGATCGGCGGCAGGAACTTCTTTTTCTGTTCGGGCGTGCCATTGGCGCTGATGAGCGTGCCGGTAATGATGTTGCGCGTCATCACCGATCCGACGCTCAGCCATCCGCGCGACAACTCCTCGGTGACAATCGCCATCGAGATGTAATCGAGCCCCATGCCGCCCTCTTCGGCCGGAAAGATCACGCCGAAGTAGCCGAGCTCGGCCATCTGCTTGAGGATGCGCTCGGGAATTTCCTTGTTCTCGCGATCGAGATCGTTCGCAATCGGCTTGACCTCGGCCTCGACAAACTCGCGGACCGATCGTCGGATAAATTCATGCTCAGGCGTAACTAGCGGCATCGTGTGCTCCTACGCATTCGGTGGATTGCGCTTGCGAATCAGGACCGGGCGCTCGTACTCGAGCACTTTTTCGCCGCGTTGGTTGTAGCCGGTGGTGCGGAATTTGACGACGCCGCGATCGGGCCGCGAAGTGTCGCGCTTGGACAGCACCAGCGACTCCGATGTGATCGTATCGCCGGGATAAACGGTCTCGTGCCATTTCATTTTTTCGTAGCCGAGATGCGCGATCGCGCGTTCGCTCAAATCCTCGACCGAAAGCCCGAACACCACGTTCATCACCAGCATGTGATTGACGACTACGTTCTTGTAGCCGAGCGACTGCGCATACTCGCGATTGAAGTAGCTGGGGTTGAAGTTCATCGTGACGCTCGAGAAAAAACTGTTGTCGCCCTCGGTAATCGTGCGACCCCAATGATGCTTGAAAAGATGGCCGACCTCGAAGTCCTCGAAGTAGTGGCCACGCTCGATTTTGCGCACCGCCATAATAGGTCAGGCTGCCTTCTTCCTGAGTTAGATTCAACGAAAACGAAAAATCCTGAAGCAAACCCGTTTTTTATGGAATTACCGGATGCGCGTCAACCGAGTTGGCGGCCGCGGAGTTGGGACCACTTGATTTTAATGAAACCCACGGTGGGTTTCATGCTTCCTTCGGCAAAGGTGACCCCTGCACCCGGTGAAAAGTACTAATCGCAAAATGGCGAGGACGCCCTTTTGCTCTCGCTCATATAAATCCGGTTCCCCTTCCCGCTCGGGAAGGGTTTAGGTTCTTTAGCCGGCGACGCCCTTGACTTTTACTATCTGCGGCGCGTTGTTCGCGTTGTCGAAGATCATGAGGGTACGTTTCGCGACCAGTCCCCTGCTTGACGGCGCGAAGGTTACTCCAACATAGCACTTCTCACCTGCCGGCAGAGGTGAAGCGCAACCATCGGTCAGGGTGAAAGGACCGTAGCCACTGAGCTGCTGCCCCTGCATCACCACGTTAAAACCGGGTGCCGTTTTGTTGCCCCTGGGGTTGCTGACGGTTACGTAGCGGGTCCTGAACTTCCCGGCCTTCACCGTGCCAAAGTTCAGCGACGTCCTGCTGATCTTGAGCTTGACCGTCACCGGCGGAGGAGGGATGCCGATGGCGAAGAGGTCGTCGAGATAATTGCCGCCGACGTAGATGGTGCCGTCGGCGCCGATCACCGGCGAGGAGAGGCCCCCATCGACGGTGATCGCCCACTTCTGGGTTGCGTTGGCGCCATTGTCGGTTAAGGCGTAAAGGTTCCCGTTCTCGGAACTGCCGAATATGGTGCCATCGGCGCCGATCGTAAGAGAAGAGGAGAAGACAGCACCACCAGCAAACGCCCACTTCTCGGTTGCGCTGGCGCCGTTGTCGGTTAGCGCGTAGAAGTTGCCGTCGTTGGAAGTAATGTAAATGGTCCTATCGGGACCGATCGCCGGCGTGGAATCGACGCCGCCGCCGGTTACGAACTTCCACTTCTGCGCGAAGCTGGAGCCTTTATCGCTTAGCGCATAGAGGTTGTCGTCAGCAGAGCCGACATAGATTGTCCCGTCGGCGCCAATCGCCGGCGACGCGTTATTACGACCGCCGGTGGCAAACGCCCACTTGTTCGTGACAGAGCCCTGGCCGCCGTCGGTTAATGCGTACAGGTTGTTGTCAAGGGAGCTAATGTAGATGGTCCCGTCGGTCCCGATTGCCGGCGAAGACTGTATCGAATTGCCGGTCGCGAACTTCCACTTCTGCGTGCCGTCGGCGTTGATTGCATAGAGGTTGTCGTCGGAGGAGCCGACGTAAATGGTCCCGTCGGCGGTGATCGCCGGCGAGGAAGTCACGCCGGCGCCGGTTGCAAACGCCCATTTCTTCGTGACAATGCCTTGGCCGCCGTCAGTTACCGCGTAGAGATTGTCGTCGTTTGAGCCGACGTAGATGGTCCCGTCCGCCCCGATGGCCGGCGAGGACTCGACCGCGATGCCAGTTGCGAACTTCCACTTCAGCGTGCCGTCGGCGTTTACCGCGTAAAGGAATTGGTTGCAGCCGACGTAAATGGTTCCATCGGCGCCAATCGCCGGCGAGCCATCCAGGCAGACCGGTGAGGTTCCGTACTGATCGACCATGTCGTACACCCACTTCAGCTGGCCCGGGTTGGCGCCGGCATCGACGGTGCTGAGGCTGGTATGCCTGACGTCGCGACTGAGCATCGGCCATACAGTTGCAGCCAACTGCGCGTACGATACTGTCTGAGTCGCGATAACGACGATCGCGCTCAAGGCGGCAATCGCGCCAATCCGCACTGTCCCCCAGGAAGTTTTCATTCAATGCCCCCAACCAAACCGATCGCTAGACACTTAGGTCGGTTCAAGCTGCGAAGTATAGAGCGAAAACCGCTCGTCTTGGTAGAAGCGCTGCGATCAAGCGCGGTTTCCCTGACACCTGAAAGGCAAGTATTGTCAAACTCGCGCCAAACAGGTAGCTAATTCCGGCGCGCAATGCCGCAGCCTCATAATATAATCGGAGCCAACCGCAGCGGCGCGGTGGTAACCTACAAACTGTATAAATGAGCCATAAGGAAATTTACGAGATCGGCCACGTCCCCCCCATCGGGGTGGTGCCGAAGCAGATGTACGCGCAGGTGATTCGCGCGGACCGGTTCGGCGACCCCACGCATGCGTTCAAGGTCGAGAAAATCGCGGTGCCGGAAATCCGCGCCGACGAAGTGCTGGTTTACGTGATGGCGGCGGGCGTCAATTTCAATAACGTGTGGGCGGCGCTCGGATCGCCGGTGGACGTGATCGGCGCCCGTCAGAAATCCAAGTACGACCACTCTGACTTTCATATCGGCGGCAGCGACGCGTCGGGAATCGTCTATGCGGCCGGACACGACGTGCACAACGTCAAGGTCGGCGACCGCGTCGTGATTCATTGCGGCGTCTGGGATCGTCACTCGCCCGCGGTCAAAAACGGCGACGATCCGATGTACGATCCGTCGTTCAAAATCTGGGGCTACGAAACTAACTGGGGCAGCTTCGCACAGTTCTGTCGCGTGCAGGCGCATCAGTGCATGCCCAAGGCGTCGCATCTGACGTGGGAAGAGGCCGCAGGCCCAACACTGGTCGGCGCGACTGCGTACCGGATGCTGATGGGATGGTCGCCGCACGTCGTCCGCAGCGGCGACGTGGTGTTGATTTGGGGCGCGTCGGGTGGCCTTGGATGCATGGCGATTCAGATCGTCAAGGCCGAAGGCGGAATTCCGGTGGGCATCGTCGGCGACGATCGCAAAATTGATTTCTGCATGAAGCTCGGCGCCCGCGGATGCATCAACCGAAAAAAATATTTGCACTGGGGCATGATGCCGCACTGGAAGGAGACCGCCGCGTACAACAAATGGGCGGCGGAATGCCGCGCGTTCGGCAAAGCGATTTGGGACATCGTCGGCGAGCGGAAAAATCCGCGCATCGTGTTCGAGCATCCCGGCGAAGACACGATTCCGACTTCGGTGTTCGTCTGCGACACGGGCGGGATGGTCGTGATTTGCGCGGGCACCACCGGCTACAACGCGGTGGCGGATTTGCGCTACCTGTGGATGCGGCAGAAGCGGCTGCAGGGCTCGCACTTCGCCAACGACGAGCAGGCCTACGCGTTCAATCAGCTGGTGCTCGACGGCAAGATCGATCCCTGCCTCGCGAAGACCTACACCTTCGCCGAGATCCCGGAATGCCACCAGGCGATGCACGAAAATCGCGCCCCCGAGGGCAAAATGGTCGCGCTAGTCGGCGCCCCAAAAGCTGGCCTGAAGGACCTCCCGCTATAAGCCCTGCGCACGCCATCGAGCCGCCGCCCCTGAGAGCAAAGTAGCGCGCCGCGCGCAACTTTGCGCTTGACACTGGGTGCAGGGGTCACCCCTGCCGCCCGCCGCGCAGGCGATTATTCTCTCGCGTGGATTACGCGAATTCATGCGCTGTCCTGCGCATCCGTCGCTCGACTACAATCACGCCACCACAATGGTCTCGCTCGACTCCCTGAAACTCGAACTCGCGCGCCAAGTCGAAGGCGAAGTGCGCTTCGACGCTGGCACTCGCGCGGCCTACGCCACCGACGCGTCGAACTATCGGCAAGTGCCGGTGGGCGTGGTGATTCCGCGCCACGAGGGCGACGTGATTGCGGCGCTTTCGCTCGCTCGCGAGAACTCGATGCCGATTCTGGCGCGCGGCGGAGGCACCAGTCTCGCCGGACAGGCGTGCAACGCAGCTCTTGTGCTCGATTTCTCGAAGTACATGAATCGAGTGCTCGCGATCGACCCGGGCACGCGAACAGCTCTGGTCGAGCCCGGCGTCGTCCAGAGCCATCTCAACACCGCGCTCGCGCCGCACGGCCTGTTCTTCGCGCCGGATCCATCGACCAAAGATCGATGCACCATCGGCGGCATGATCGGCAACAACTCATGCGGTGCGCATTCGGCGGCGTACGGCAAGACCGTAGACAACGTCGAGGCGATTGAGGCGATCCTTTACGACGGCACGCAGCTCTCGCTTCAGGGATCGATGGACAATGCGCAGCTCGACGAATCAATCGCGCGCGGTGGCCGCCAAGGCGAGCTCTACTCCCGCATCCGCGAACTTCGCGATCAAACCGCAGATTCGGTGCGCGAGCATTTCCCGAAGCTGCCGCGACGCGTGTCGGGCTACAACCTGGACGAGCTGATGCCGGATCGAAGCTTCAACCTTGCTCGTGCGATCGTCGGTTCGGAGGGCACGCTCGCGACCGTTCT
>PMOH01000334.1:1817-3622 GCA_003161515.1 Deltaproteobacteria bacterium | reverse complement strand
AGCGGCCATCCGTGGGCGCAGATTCGTGCGCTCGCGGCGGTGCCCTTTACGCAAACTTTTTCGAGCGGCTATAGGATCACGCGCACTCTTCTTCCAGTCGAAAATGCGAATCCTCGCGGATGGAAACGCGGCGACCTGGTGCGGGTGCATCTCAAGGTCGAAGCGCAAACCGACATGACCTGGGTGGTCGTGAACGATCCGATTCCCGCGGGCGCTTCGCATCTCGGGGGCGGGCTCGGGCGCGATTCTGCGATCGCAACCTCCGGCGAAAAGATCGATACCGAAAGCGTTGCGTGGCCGATTTACGCCGAGCGTGCCTTCGACGCATTCCGCGCGTACTACGACTACGTGCCGAAGGGGACGTTCGAGATCGAGTACACGATTCGGCTCAATCAATCAGGCACTTTCCAGCTTCCCGCGACTCACGTCGAAGCGCTCTACGAACCGGAAATGTTCGGCGAGCTTCCCAACTCTCCGTTCGAGGTCGCACCTTAGATGTTGCGCCGCCTCGCAATCCTCGGCCTTTCAATCGCGGCAATCGCGGTGCTGATGTTGGCGATGTCGGGACCGCCGACGCCGACTTTCGCCGAGGTGCGCGCCGGGTGGCATCCGTCGGAAGCGCAACTGCTCGACCGCAATGGCAATCCAGTCCACGAATTGAGAATCGATCCGCATGGCCGACGATTTGCGTGGACGCCGCTCGATCAAATCTCGCCCGCGCTCACGCAAGCGATCGTAGCTTCCGAGGATCACCGCTTCTGGAACCATCGCGGCGTCGATGTGATCGCGATCACGACTTCCGCGGCGCGCGCTCTGGTCGGCGCAAGGCGCCGTGGCGCGAGCACGATCACAATGCAGCTCGCGTCGATCATCGACCCATCGCTCGGGAGATCAGAGGCGCGCAAAACGATCCTTCGGAAATTCAGGCAAGTCTTCGCTGCACTCGAGATCGAACGACGATGGTCGAAACCGGAAATCCTCGAAGCATACCTCAACCTTGTCACCTACCGTGGTGAGTTGCAGGGAATTGGGGCGGCGTCGCGCGTGATGTTCGGCAAATCGCCGCATGGAATCGATTCGGCCGAGGCCGTAGTGCTGGCAGTTCTGATCCGGGCACCCAACGCGCGACGCGAACCTGTCGCGATTCGTGCGAACGCCCTGAGCCGCGCGCTCGGATCGGATGGCCCGTCGCGGGTCGATATTGCTTCTGCGCTTGAAGGCGCATTCTCCCGCGGCAGCGACTACGCGCGAGTCGCACTCGCGCCTCATCTCGCGGAGCGTTTGTTGCACGGTGAGAGCGGGTCTGCGCGATGCGCGCTCGATCGCGAACTCCAGCAGTTCGTCATCGACACGCTGCGTCGCCAGATCGTAGATGTTCGCGATCGACGGGTTGACGATGGCGCGGTAATCGTCGTCGAGAATTCTACCGGCGAAGTTTGGGCGTATGTCGGGGGCGCCGGTGATCTCTCGAATGCTCCGGATTTCGACGCAATCCGCGCGCCACGCCAGCCGGGATCGACCCTGAAGCCGTTCCTGTACGCGCTCGCGGTCGACCAGCACTTGCTCACGGCTGCATCGTTAATCGAAGACACTCCGCTCGAACTGCCCGAGCAGCGCGGAATTTATCGCCCGCTGGATTATGATCGCCAGTTCAGGGGCCTGGTCTCGATGCGCACGGCGCTGGCGTCGTCGCTGAACGTACCGGCCGTGCGTACTACAGACATGATCGGCGTCGAGAGTTTCGCGGACCGTTTGCGACGGCTTGGTTTCAGCGGTCTGGTCGAGGAAGGCGACTACTACGGAGC
>PMOH01000334.1:0-1656 GCA_003161515.1 Deltaproteobacteria bacterium | reverse complement strand
AAGACCGGTACCAGCAAGGACATGCGCGACAACTGGTGCGTCGGCTACACGGACAAGTTCACGGTGGGGGTTTGGGTCGGCAATTCTTCCGGAGCGCCGATGCGCGACGTGACCGGAATTACCGGCGCTGCCCCGACATGGCTCAGCGTGATGAACTATCTGCACGATCGTTTCGGCAGCGGCCAAATGGCGCGGCCCTTGGGTGTATCTCTCGCCAACGTGAGCTTCCCCAACGAGGTTGAGCCTCCGCGCCAGGAATGGTTCGTCGCAAAGACCGAGCCGACTGGATCAGCGAGCGGCATTGACGATTCCAGCCCACAAATTCTGTCGCCGGCGGCCGGTGCGATCATCGCGCTCGACCCCGATATCCCGGCGCGTGCGCAACGAGTCGTCTTCGAGGCCAGCCGGGGCGTGCGAAATTCGCACTGGATTCTCGATGGACACGCGATCGCGCCAGTTCGAGGCGAGTTGCTCTGGACCCCGTCGGTCGGCGCGCACACTCTCTCCATAGCTCGCGATTCGGTGAACGCGGTGCAGACAATTCAATTTGTCGTCCGCGGCTCGAACCTCCCGCTCGCGGCTAACGATCGGAGCCTCGATCAATGATCATATTAACTGGCGGCGCAGGCTTCGTCGGCAGCAACCTGCTGGCCGCGTTGAATGACAAAGGCGTCACCGACGTTCTCGTTGTCGATCGTCGCGGTGATAACTTTCGCAATCTTCGCGATCTGAAGTTTTCGGACTTCATGCAGCCCGCGGAGTTCTCCCGCGCCCTCGAGCACAAAATTCTCCCCGATCGTATCGAAGCGATCTTCCATCAGGGGGCGTGCGCCGACACCACCTGCACCGACGGCCGCTACATGATCGAGAACAACTTCACCTTCTCGAAAGCGATTTTGCAATTCGCGCTCGCACGCAAAGTTCCGCTCGTGTATGCCTCGAGTGCAGCGGTGTACGGCTCGTCGAGCGCGTTCGCGCCGTCTCGCGAAAACGAAAGGCCGCTCAATCTCTACGGACTGTCCAAACTCGCGTTCGACAATCATGTCCGCAGCGTCGCCGCGGGCTTTGGGAGCACTGTTGCCGGTCTTCGGTACTTCAACGTGTACGGTCAGCGCGAATCTCATAAGGGAAAAATGGCGTCGATGGTGTATCAACTGTATCGGCAACTGAAGACGAGCGGGCGCGCGCGACTGTTCGAAGGCACCGGCGGATACGCCGACGGAGAACAGCGGCGCGACTTTGTTTTTGTGAACGATATCGTTCGCGTGAACCTGGTGCTGGCTGAAGGTCCCGCGCGCAGCGGCGTTTATAATGTGGGCACTGGTCAAGCGCGCACCTTCAACGACGTCGCGAAAATAATAATCGCGCGGCTTGGTTCTGGTGCGATTGAGTATGTACCATTTCCCTCGAGCCTGGCGGGCAAGTATCAGAGCTTTACGCAAGCCGAACTCTCGTCGTTGAGAAGCGCGGGCTGCGCGGAATCCTTTTCGAGTCTGGAAGACGGAATTGCGCAGTCGATCGATGCATGGAATCGCGAGTAGCTATTCGGAGGATTGTCAAAATGGGAAACCCTTCTGCACATCGAATTGAAACAGTCGCACAACTTCAGGCGCTGCTTGGCGAGCCGAATCCGATGACTCCGAAGAAGCTTTTTTC
>PMOH01000524.1 GCA_003161515.1 Deltaproteobacteria bacterium | reverse complement strand
TCATCAGATCGACGGTCAGCACCAACGCGTCGAGATGATCGGGAGCGAGCAGCAGATGATCGCGCACGTCGAAGGCGAGGACACCGGCGGGACCAGCCGCGGCTTGTCCAGCCGCGGCAATCGGAATCGACGGATGGCCGGGGGCCGTCGCAGTCGCGAGCAGATCCATCCATTCGGGGACCGCGACGATTCGGGTCGAGCCCAGCGTCAGAGATTCCAAAGCGGGCGATTTGCCCATCGTGTCACCACGAATATCGGCGCTCGTAATCGTTCCATCGACGGCGATTCCAATTCCGTTCTTCGTCGCCTGCGGCGGGTATATGAGGAGCGTCGATGCAGCCTTGACCGCGGGCAGATAGCAATCGTGCATGACGGCCATTTCGAATGGCTTCGCGTTCGAGCCGGATGGCACGGCGTACTTTGCGGGATCCGCGGTCTCGATTTGGAAATTCGCGTTGACCGCCAGCAACACACGCGCGAGGTCGTCGCGTACGGCGGCGTCCGGCGACAGAACGAGGACGCGAGCCGCGAGATCGGATGGCCCGTACGCGTAGCGGCTATTGTCCGCGTCGATCGCATCGGAGGTCAGAATTCGTGCGTGCAGCAAGCCGCCGGTCTTGATCGGCCCGAACGACGCAACGACCTGTTCGCGCGGCGCGAGCATCATGGTCTGGTGAAATTCTTCGGCGTCGCCGAGATCGATCGCCAGTTCTGCCGGATGCGGCCGCGTGGAGAAGTTGCGAATGACGACGCGGCCGCGCGTCGTGCCCGGGACTCCGGGATCGAGCGACACGATCGCGAGGTTGGAATCGCCGGAGCCGACCAGGTGGAAATTCACGTGCGCCGTCGAGGCGACGTCGGCGAGAATCGCGGGCGCGGGCGGGCGATCGGCAAACAGATCGATCTCCGACGCGCCATGCGCTCGAATCAGCGCCGCTCTGAGAGCCGCCGTGCGCGCAGGCACTGCCATCGGAACCAGCTCGCCGAGCGCCTTGCGCAAGTCGGCCAGGTTGGCAGTCTGCGGATGGCGCACTTGCGCTTCCAATGCGTACGCGATGACGCTGAACTCGTCGCCCACCGGCGCTTGATTGATTATTTCCAGCGCATCGCGACGGGCCTGATCGATCCGTGTGATCGAGCCGTCGCGCGCGCTCATCCCGGCGCCGAGATCGAACACCAGGGCATGGCTGCGGCCCTGACCGGGCGACGGCGGCCGCATCCAGTAGAGTCCCGCGATTGCAAATGTAAGCGCGGCCAGTGTCGCCATCTCGAGCCAGAACAGCGGATCGATGCGCACGTGACGGACGCTCGCGACGGGAGCCGGCGTTTCGTCGAAAAGCATCAGGCTCGACACTTCGATCGTCGGCCGTGAGCGCGAGCGCAGATAAATCAGCACCAACAGCGCGAGGCTGAGTCCATAAATGATGTTTTGGGGATTCAGCAGGCCCACGGCTATCTCACAATTCCCAGCAGCGGGAGTTCGCGTTCCATAAAACTATCCAGGTTGCCCGCACCGAATGCCTGGGCATAGGTAATCGCGTGCGTCGTGCAGACTTCGCGGATGCGCGCGGCGATCTTTTCGACTTTGCGCCGAATAGCGGCGACCGTCGTTGCGTCCAGCGCGGTCTCGCGCACTTCGCCGGTCTCGGCGTCGCGGATGCGATACAGTCCCGGCGGATACGACGCAGTGCTCTCCTGCTCGCCCATCACGTGGACAACTTTAACGTCGTGCCGCGCTCCGACCAGCCGCTTGAGCGCATCTTCGAGATCGCCTTCGTTCACAAGAAAATCCGAAATGACGACCACCGTCCCGGCCGGCCGGCGCTGCAGGAGCAGTTCATCGACGGCGGCGGCCAGGCGGGTCTCGCCGCTCGCTCTCACCGAGGTCACGAACGCCTTGAAGTTGAGGTACGACTCGCGGCGGCGATGGAACGGCGTCGCTTCGAGCTTCATCGACCCGCGATGCATCGCGAACGCGCCGATTCGCACCGCGTCGTTGTCCGCCATCCCGATGTACGCGAGCGATGCGCCGATCGCTAACGCGAGTCCGAGCTTGTCGTCGCGCTCGGGCAATCCCATCGACGCGCTCGCGTCGATCAGAGAGGTGACCTCGACCTGGCGATCGGCGCGGTACGTTCGCAGCATCAATTCGTCGAGGCGCGCGAACGCGTTCCAGTCGAGGAAGCGCAAATCGTCGCCGGGCGCATATTCCTTGTAATTTTCCGGCTCGATGCCGAGACCCTGGACGCGGCCCAGCGCGCGCTGGCCGGCGCGCACGGTGCGGGCACGCTTGATGCCCAGCACCAACCGGTCGAGCTTGCGCAAATATTCGGGCTCGAAAGCGCGCGCCTCGAGCATGGTCGGCCGCCTATACTTTCGCGGCGCGAACCGACTTGATGACGCGCTCGACAATGTGCGCGGCGTCGATTCCGTCGGATAGCGCGGCGTAGTTGAGCATTATGCGATGGGCCAGCGCGGCGATCGCAACGTGCTCGATATCCTCACGCGCGATGTTGGCGCGCCCGTCGAGCAGCGCGCGGACCTTGGCGCCGAGGATCAGCGCCTGCGCGCCGCGCGGACTCGAGCCGAACATCACATAGCGATTGACCATCTCGTCGTGCACGCCCCTGGCTTCGTCCGTCACGAAGCGCGAGTTCTGCGGCTGCGTCGCGCGCACCAATCGCGCCGCGTAAACCTCCATCGCGGGAGCGGCCATCACCTCGCGCACCAGCCGTTTGAGGCCTTCGACCCGCTCGGCCGCTTCGCTCGCGTGAAATATCGGCTCGATGCCCGCGTCTTCGGGCCCGGTGGTTGACGAAATGATCCTTGTCAGTTCGGCTTCGTCGGGATAGTTCAACCGAACTTTGAACAGGAAGCGATCAAGCTGCGCCTCGGGCAGCGGATAGGTGCC
>PMOH01000010.1 GCA_003161515.1 Deltaproteobacteria bacterium | reverse complement strand
CTCGATAGCGGGCACGCGATAGGAGGTACGCGGCGACCGGTAGTTCCCGTCAGCATCAAACCCGCCATGGCACTTGACGCCCTTGACGATGAGGGGCTCGCGAGTATCAACGTTGGCGAGAATTTCGTCGGTAGAAAAGTTCAGTCGAGATTCATGAGACATTTTTTCAGTGTCCTGTCCGCGGCGTAGCGCTCGCGGCCTTTGGCCTAACATACGTTAGGGTCGAAGAACGAGTCAATTGACCAAATCGACGTAAAAAGGCCCGCTCCCGGCATGTTCTGCTATCAGGACCAAGGATCCGTAGCTACCCAACTTTTGAAACTGTGCTAGAAATTTCACGATGGCAAAGAGAAGCCCAACCACAAAAGACATTGCATTGTTGCACCAGCTGTACAAGAACGCCCAACTAACCTGGACTTCAGAATTTCAACGGAATGCAGTCTGGCCAGCAAAAGCAAAGGCATATCTAATCGACACCATCCTTCATGATCAGCCAATTCCGATCTTTTTCCTTCAACGATCTACATCACCTCAATCAGGACTTAATAGTTACACCGTTGTAGATGGACAGCAGAGACTCCGCGCAATCTTTGATTTCCTAGATGATCGGTTCCGACTGTCCCAGAGCAGAAAAGATTCGCCATATTACAACAAACGGTTCTCTCTTCTCACGGCTGCTCAACAAGAAAGCATAAGAACCTACGACCTCATAGTCGAGGAATTGTCCGGCCATTCAGAGCCCGAAATCCGCGACATGTTCGTTCGCATGAATAAGTATGTCGTACCCCTTTCCTCCCAAGAACTAAGGCATGCTCGAGAGGAAGGAAAGTTCAAGGAGTTCGTTGAAAGTGTCGGCGAATTGGATTTTTGGAAGG
Source organism: Deltaproteobacteria bacterium (assembly GCA_003161515.1). GTDB lineage: Bacteria > Desulfobacterota > Binatia > Binatales > Binataceae > Binatus. The sequence goes on along the minus strand of PMOH01000010.1, from coordinate 5,357 downwards.
AACAGAAAGTTTTCAGCCCAAAACAATTTAAGCGCATGAGGCCTGTCGAGTTTGCAGCAGAGTTATCAATCCTTCTGATAGAAGGAGCTCAGGACAAAAAGAAAGCCATCGACTTATACTATGTACAGTATAGCGACAGCTTTCCGTCGGCTCGAAAAGTAGAGAACCAACTGACCGGATATCTGCGATGGATTTCGAAGGCTCTTCCAAAGCTATCAACAAGCAGATTTCGCCGGCCGGTCGATCTGTACGCACTCATTGGGGCACTCGATCTGGTGTCTGAACATACTGCCCGTCTCGGACGAATAGACACCGCGAAAGCGGGAAAACGACTCACCGACTTCGAGTATCTCACGCGCGCTAAAATACCCTCCGGAGACGCAGCAAGGTATTTGGTCGCTGCAAGCAGGCAGACTGATAACATAATTCCTCGAAATACCAGAATCGAAATCCTGAGCGGTCTGCTCCGTTCTGACTAGCAGACATGCCGCGACTGACTAAGCGCTCGCAACATTTCCTAGATCAATACGTTAGGAGCTTTGCTGAACTCAGAAGTGCGACGGATCTCGCCGAGGAGGCCATCAGATCGGTTTTCAACGACTCGCGTTTTGATTTCTATTTGATTACGGCTCGGACGAAGCAGCCAGACTCGCTTCGCCGAAAACTTCGTGAGCGTCGCTATCCAAAGCCAGACGACCAGCTAACCGATGGCATTGGCATCCGAATTATTACCTACTATCGGAACGATGTTGATCGCGTCGTCGAGCTGTTGAGAGCTCAGTTCGAGATCGACGAAAAAAATTCAGAAGACAAGAGACTCAGCCTTGGGCTCAGGAGCTTCGGTTACCGATCGGTTCATTTGATCGCTAGATTAAAAGCGCCTCGGACGAAGCTCTCTGAATATCGCGGATTGATTGGGAAATGGTTTGAAATTCAGATTCGAAGTATTTTGGAGCATTCTTGGGCGGAAATTGAACACGAAGTCGTCTACAAAGCGGGCATCAAATATCCAGAGGAAACCCTCCGTCGCTTCGCGGCGATCGCCGGCACGCTTGAGGTGCTCGAAGGAGCATTTGCGGAGCTTGCGTCAGAGCGCGCTAAGCTTGTTGATGCTTACCGGAACGTTTACGCAAATACGGGACAGGATGATAAGGAATTTGATGTTGCTCGTCTCTTGGGTTTCTTAGAAGCAGTTCGACCGCAAGGAAAGAGCTGGCGCGATGCAGCTAATTCCGGTCAACCTTTCCCCGCTCGGATCGAAACGAGCTGCATCAGCGCCTTGAAACTTGCGGGTCTCACAACAGCGGCCTCGCTTCGTTCGCTAATGGCTACCAAGCGGTTCAAATCGGCGGTCAAATCGTTTGCCGCAGCATCAGGACTCGCGCCCGCTCAAGTTTCGCATTTGGCCTTGGTGACGATAGCTATAGCAATTAGAGAGCCTGAACTATTGAAAAAGGACTTTCCTGAGATCTCATCAGACCCCGCAATTGATCGACTGCTTCCCCGCCGTCTTCAAACCTTCTGACAGTCGCCCGTCGATTGCTCTAGCGCCGTTTAGCTTCTAGAGCCGATCGCGACGACAGGTAGCCCATCACTCGGTGCGAAGGCTATGCCGCGGCGGATTGCGTGTGCTTCGTAGCGGTCCACCTTTTTCAATTCTACGCGCGATAACATTTCTGCGATTACGATTTTCATTTGATAAGTAGCGAAGGCGGCGCCCAGGCATCGGCGGGGGCCGCCGCCGAAGGGGAAGAAGGTGTAGGGGGTTTGGCGGGATTCGAGGAATCGGTCGGGATTGAATTGCGTGGGGTTTGGCCAGAGTTCGGGGCGTCGGTGCACCAGGTAGATGCATGGCGCGATCGTCACGCCCGCCGGTAGCTGGCAGCGCGCGATTGTCATTGGCCTTTTTAGTCCGCGGCCGATGTTTGGCACGACCGGGTCCAGGCGCATCGTCTCGTTGATCACTGCCTCGAGGTATTTCATTTTACCGACATGAGAAGCGTCGAGCTGTTTGCCATCTAACACTGAAAAAATCTCGGCGCGCGCGCGTTCCATTACGTCGGGGCGTGTGACCAAGCGATTGACTATCCATGCCATCGTGGCGGCGGTGGTTTCATGGCCGGCGAGCATCAACGTGTACATTTCGTCGCGGATTACGTTGTCGGGGAGCGGCTGCCCATCTTCGTAGCGCGCAGATAGCAGCGTCGAGAGGACGTCGGCGCGTCCTTCGACGCCTTCCTTTCTCCGCCGCGCGAATTCCGCACACAGGATCGCGTCGATCTGACGCATCAGCCTGACCGCGCGACCCCACCGACTCCATCGGCCGGCGTCGATTTGCATCGCGGGGAGAGAGAACAGTGTGCCGAGTCGGCTCGAATACAACGCGAACAGATTTTTCAGTAACTCGCGCAGTTCGGCGCCGGTGCCGTCATTCTCGAACCCGAAGACGGCGCGGATGATCGTTTCGAAAGTGATCGCGCGCATCTGCGGATGAATCGGGAACGCCTGTCCTCGCGGCCACGACGCGATCGCATTGTCAGCCGCATCGCGCATCGCGTCAGCGTGCGACGCGATTTGCTCGCCATGAAACGCCGGCAGCAAAAGCCGGCGCTGACGCAGATGTTCGGGGGCGTCGAGAAACAGCGACGACCGCTCGCCCATGAACGCGCCGAGTGGACGGTTGGCTTCGCCAGCATGAAGCGCGTCGGGATCGCCAAGAAAAATCTCACGGATGGCGGCTGGATCGCTGGTGAAGACGTAGGGCGCGACGCCCGGCACGCGCACGGTGAACCAGTCGCCGTAGCGGCGCGCGCACGTGTCGAGGAATCGAAACGGGTTGCGGATGAAATCGAAAGTCGCGAAGAGGCTCGGGCCGGGAGGAAGGGCTGAGGAAGGCATAAAGGACTTGATTGTAATGGAACCCACCGTGGGTTCCATACCTCCTTGGGCAGGGGTGACCCCTGCACCCAGTGTCGGAAAGGATGCGGGACTTCGTCCCTGTTAGAAGGGTTGAAAGAAAAATGGCGCCGTTTGGATCGAACCTGAGAGCGAAAGGTTCAACATTTCGCGCTTCTCACCGGGTGCAGGGGNNCAGGGGTCACCCCTGCCGAAGGAGGTGTGGAACCCATCGCGGGTTCCACATTCAATAAAGATGACCGCATCGACGCTCTCAGTCTTTTGCATCCGCGACGATTCCTTATGTAGCTTAGGCTAGGATTTCCTCGATGGCTGTTGCGCCTAAAACGCTTACTCAACCGACGCACGAGGTGCATGAGTTTTCCTCGACGCGCAAGTGGGTGATCGCGTTCTCCGTGATGCTCGGCACTGTGCTCGAGGTGCTCGACTCGTCGATCGTCAACGTCTCGCTGCCGCATATGCAGGGGAGTTTCTCCGCGAGCGTTGACGAGATCGCGTGGGTCGTCACCTCGTACCTGGTCGCGGCGGGAATCATGATCCCGATGACCGGGTGGATCGCCGAGCGCTTCGGGCGCAAGCGCTACTTCGTCGCGTCGATCACGATGTTTATCGTGTCGTCGGCGCTGTGCGGGGTGGCGCAATCGCTCAACCAGATTGTTTTCTTCCGCCTGATGCAGGGGGCGGCCGGCGCGGCGATGATGCCACTGTCGCAGGCTATCCTGATGGAGACGTTCCCGCCGCGCGAGCAGGCGATGGCGATGGCGGTGTGGGGAATCGGGATGATGGTCGCGCCGATCATGGGACCGACGATCGGCGGCTATATCACCGACGCGTGGAGCTGGCGCTGGAATTTTTACATCAACGTGCCGATTGGGACGCTCGCGGCGTTCATGGTGTATCGCTTCGTCGACGACCCTTCATACATGCGCAATCTGCGGCGCGGGCGTATCGACCTGCTCGGTATCGCATGCCTGTTCGTCACGCTTGGGCTTGGCGAAATCGTGCTCGATCGCGGCGAGCGCGCCGACTGGTTCACCAGCCCGTGGGTGGTTTACTGCACGGCCGCCGCGCTTATCTCGCTCGCGATTCTCGTCTATCACGAGCTGCATACCGAGGATCCGGTGGTCGATCTCTCGATTCTCGAGAACCTGAACTTCACGCTGCCGGTGGTGCTGATAATTTTTCTGACCTTCACGCTTTACGGCACCGCGATTCTGAATCCTATTTTTCTGCAAGAGACGCTGGGCTACACCGCGTCCAAGGCTGGACTCGTGATGGCGCCGCGCGGCTTCGGCACGATGTTTTCGATGATCATCCTCGGCACGTACGCGCGCCGCGGCGGTGATATCCGGCCGCTGGTCGGTATCGGCTTCATCTTCGTCGGATTGGCGATGTGGGAGATGTCGGGGCTGAATCTCGCCTCCGACGTGCGACGAATCGTATGGCCCACGGTGCTCCAGGGCGTGGGCACCGGCTTGATATTCCCGGGCTTGTCGGCGGCGGCGCTGAGTTCGATGGAAAAATTCAAAATGGGGCGCGCGGCGAGTCTCTACTCCGTCACGCGCAACCTCGGCGCGGCGATCGGCACGTCGTACCTGACCACGCTGCTGATCCATCGCCAGCAAATCAATCAGAGTTACCTCGTCGAGCACATCACGGTCTTCACGCTGCCGCATATGCAGATGCCCGGCGGCCTCAACATGGGCAACGAATTCGCGATGGGCCACAAGCACGGGATGGCGATGCTCTACGGGATGTTGCAACGGCAGGCGGCGATGCTGTCGTTCAACGACATCTACAGAGACCTGACCGTGCTGATGCTAATCCTGGTGCCGACGTTCCTGTTCCTCAAGCGCGACACGCGCAACCTGCCGGCTGAAGCCGCTCACTGAAAAAATTTTGTAAGAGCGAAAATTTTTCTGCTGGACGCGAAATGGCCTCGCGGTCATCGCGGGTGGACGCGAGGATTTGTTCTTTTAATTCTCGCGCGCTCGTCAATTCCGACGCGACGCATCCGGATTCGTGGACGCTTGAAGCTGTCGCCCAAACTGTCGCATGCGCGACAAACCCTAGTGCGGCTTGGAGCACTCGGATCATTTGATCAGAGCCGCTTGCAGAACGACTCGTCGAACCGCCGTTAGAGGTTCATTAGCGCATCTCATTTTGCTCGGAGGCGGACAATCGGAATGCGCTCGAAAAGCTGCACTTGGGCCACCGGTTGTCAAGTTTGGAATCGAATGATTTACGCTCACACGATGTTGCCCGACCGCGGTACGCGCGCTAGTTAAGAAGCCGCTGAGTTATCTTGATGGCCTGAAAACGTCGCGCGGATCGCAACGGCCAAGTCGGGGGATTTGACGACCTGGTCGACGCGCGCATTATCCATCGAGCCGCTGCTTGTGGGATTGAGTTGAGGAAGCGGGCAGGCGGGCGGGCATCGC
>PMOH01000431.1 GCA_003161515.1 Deltaproteobacteria bacterium | reverse complement strand
GCCAAGCGCGAGCATAAGCCGGTACGCCTGGAGCCGATGCCGCCGCGCGACCGCCGCGTGGTGCATCTGGCGTTGAAGGACGACCCGATGATCACGACGCGATCGGCGGGCGACGGGATAATGCGATCAATCGAGATAGTGCCGAGCGACGGCGGACGTGCGCAGCCGCGCGGCGACGGACAGCAGCAGCGCGGGCGTCGTCGCGACAGCGGCGGCGAGCCGCAACGCGAGCGAGAGCGGGAGGTTCAGCGGATCGAGCCCGAGCGCGGGAACGAGGCGATTGGGGAGCAAGGGGGATTCAAGCACGGGCAGAAGAGGATTGTGTAGGTAGTCGTTTTACCTCTCCCCTCGGGAGAGGTCGACGCGAGTCCGCGAGCGGCGGGTGAGGGCGCCGGCATTCAGCTGGATGCGAAAAACCTAACCCCTAACCCCTTCCCGAGCGGGAAGGGGAACCAGATCAAAAGAGATTCTGCTCGATGCACGCGCCCTCACCCGCGCTTCGCGCGACCTCTCCCGAAGGGAGAGGTGATTTGGAAATGCAACGGGCGCGATCCTTTTTGGATCGCGCCCGTTTTTTCGTGCGAAGACGTGTGCGGTTAGAACGAGGCGGCGCGGAACATCGCGTCGGTGGTGAAGAAGTTGCGATCGACTGCGCCCATGTTGATGTACCAGCATTCGCGCTCAGGCGTTTCGAGGCCCGGCAGATAGCACATCGTCGCGAGGCCCGATTGGACGTCGGTCGAGACTGCGCCTACGACGAACGATCGCTTGAACGGATAGATGGCAACCTTGGCGTCGGGCACCGGGCGATCGCGAGTCGCCAGCCAGTAGATGTGCGAGCGGAAGAGGTGGCCGGCCTGATCGTAGGTATCGATGTAGGGCTCGAACCACATTTCGCTGTCCATGTAGATGACGGTGCGCGAATCAAGCGCGTTAACGCGCGAGCGATCGGGCAGCGCCTGGACGATGTACATGTGGCGCATCTCCCATGCCTCCGGGCATGCGCTGGCGCCGCCGTCCGTGGGGCATCGCGCTTCAGGCGAATGCTCGGCGTGGATGGTCGCGAGCATATTTTTCTCGCCGAGGAATTTGTAGGTGTACTGTTCGGTCTTGGGATTGAAGCCCGAGTAATGATCTGGATCCCACGCGTGCGCCGAAGTTCCGCCAGCGGTGGTTGACGAGCTCATGATCGACTCGTTGACGCGACGGATGCGGCGAGAGCCGGCACTCAGACTCCAGATGTCGTCGCCGCGTTTCGGATCGGCATAGCGCCATCGGATGAATCCGGTTCCGCGGATTTCCTGCGGCGAGAGAATCGGGTAGAGGCCGAACAGCCAGTAGCGGCCGGTGGTCTTGAAATCGGGATCGGTCGGAATCGGCTCGACTTCAGTGCGCCCAACGAGGTCATAGCCGGCGTAGTGCCCGATTTGGAAATACTCGATCTGGCCGGTCTGCGGGCCCCTCTTCTGATACTCGGAATCGCAGTCGTAGAAACGGAGATCGTAGTCATCCGAGGTGATTGGGCGGAAGACGTTGTTCCAGATGACCTTGACGGCGACGTCGGGGTCGTTGGCGTCTATCAGCGGAAAGGGCTGACCGGCGACGAAGCCGACGATCGAGCGCTTGTCGCGCGAAAGAACGACCTGCGAGGAATATTTCTCGGTCGCATCTTTATAAGGGGGCGGCCAATCGACGCGCTGGGTGGGCACGATCTTCATCGTCATGCCGCGCTCGACCTTGTAGTAAACGCCGGGTCCTACGAGGTCTCTAACCTTGGTTGCGTTATCCGGCGTGATGAAATCGCCGGGCTTGACCTGCGCATATCCCGGGGAGCTGAGCGCGCCAATCGCGAGCAGCACCAAGGTAGCGACGGTCGTCGAGAGAGATGACGACAGAGTTTTCCGCCTTCGCATACAATAGCCTCCCGAGCGGCACGTGGCCGCGGTCTTTTCCCTGATTGGACATTAGAGCGGCTGAGTCAAAATCGTCAATGACATTTGTCAGCTACTGCGATTTGGTAGCGATAGTGAATTAGTTTTATTAATGAACTGGCGCCGCGTTTATCGATCCTGGTGGGGCCGAAAAGAACGACTGCTGGATGCCTTTCAGTCACTTGAACGATCGTTTAAGTATCGATACTAGCGGCTGATCTGTGAAAAGCGCTGAGCAGGGGCGGACTGTTTTGGCATTTCAGAATAGCGGAGGCCGGGTCGCCGAAGTCTTTTTGGTCGGCGACGTTCAAGAGCATTAGTATTATTGTCCGATGAAAATTATCCGTTCTTCTGCGCAGTCCCAAAGAGGCCGGCGTATCGCACTCTAGGCAGCGTTAGCTCAAATCTGCATAAGAAAATCTGATCGCAGTTCGGTGCGGATTTTACTTATCGGCCACAGATGGCTAACGAACGTTAGTTCCTGAGTCAGCGTCACAACCGGACACTTCGGAGTCAGCCTGCGACACGTTAGTGCCTACCCGGTGCGAATTGGTGGGGGAAATCGGATGGCACGGGCGGTGCTCTGTTCCCTTGGAGCAGAATCGAAAATGCGCAGCAAGTTTACGCCGGCCAATCCCAAGGCACTTGATCGGGGTGGCGCAATTAAAATGTTTGCGGTGTCCGCGAGTCCGAGCGGGCAGGTGATGCTGCTCATCTGCGTCGCGGTGTTTGCGCTGATGGGGATGATCGCGGTGGTCGCCGACTTCAGCTTTTTGCAGCATCAAAGAAACATGATGCAGACGGCGGCGGATAGCGCGGCGATGGCGGGCGCGGAGGAGCTGAATTACGGCGACCAGGTGGCGGCAGGGAAAGCGGACGCGGGCAGCAATGGATACACCGACGGCGCCAGCAGCGTCACAGTAGCGATCAGTGGTTATGGGGCGATTACGCTCGTCGGCAACGCGACGGTGAATTTGAACGCGCCGACCACAGGTCCGCTGGCCGGAATCCTGTTCTTTCAGGATCGCTCGATCCCGGGCAGCGCGGCCGGCAGCACGATCACTGGAAATTCGAGTTCAACTTTCGATGGGGCGATCTACTTCCCGACGACGACGCTTAGCTTCGGCGGAAACAGCAGCGTCACTGGCTACAGTATCGTGGTGGCAAACCAACTGTCCGTCAGCGGCAACTCTTCTATCGGCACCAACTATTCGTCGTTGACGGGGGGCTCGCCGATTAAAGGAACGGTGCTGGCAGAATGAAAGAGCCTATGATCACAAACCCCTTTCAAGCGTTACGCGGGATTTGCGGGCGGCTATGCAGGAGCCTACAGAGACCCGGCCGTGGGCAGGTGATGGTGCTGGTTTGCGTCTCGCTGATCGCGCTGGTGGGGATGATTGCGGTCGTCACCGACTTCAGCTTCATGCAGCATCAAAAGAACATGATGCAGACCGCCGCGGACAGCGCGGCGATGGCGGGCTCCGAGGAATTGGCCTATGGCGACCAGGTGGCGGCGGGCAAAGCCGACGCGGCGACCAACGGATACACCGACGGCACCGCCAGTGTCACGGTGGCGATTAACAATCCGCCCAGTACCGGACCGAACGCGACGAACTCGGCGTACGTCGAGGCGATCGTCACCAAGCCTGAGCCTACCTATTTTCTGCGCGTGCTCGGAGTCAGCACGATCAGCGTGTCGGCGCGCGCGGTGGCGTACGAGGGCAACGGTCCCGACTGCATCTATGTGTTGAATCCGACAGCCTCGGGGGCATTCTCTGCCAATGGCAATGTCACTGTTGCGAGCCGCTGCGGGTTGCTGGTGGACTCGAGCTCCTCGAGTGGTTTGTCCATCGTCGGCAACGTATCGATAACTGCGCCGACCATCGGGGTGGTGGGAGGATACAGCGCTGGCGGCAGCTCCACCCTTACGCCCACGCCGAAGACCGGAGTGATAGCGGCGTCCGATCCACTGGCCTACGTGGCTGCGCCGACGGTCGGTTCATGCGCTCATACCAATTTTTCTCTTAGCGGGAACAACGGGAGCAGCGGCAGTCCCTACCAGCTCTATGCCGGTACCTATTGCGGCGGCATCACGGTCCATGGGAATGCCGTGCTGAATTTCAACGCGGGAACCTACGTGCTGGCCGGTGGCGGAATGACCACAAGCGGCAACACCACAATGACCGGTACCGGAGTGACCTTTTACAACACGACCGGCACCGGCGGTTACGGGGCAATTTCCTTCGCCGGCAACAGCACGACAAATTTAAGTGCGCCGACCTCGGGTTCGCTGACCGGAATCCTGTTCTTTCAGGATCGTTCGATCCCGAGCACCGACGCGGCCAGCACGATCACCGGAAATTCGAGTTCGACCTTCGATGGGGCAATCTACTTCCCGACGACGGCGCTTAGCTTCGTCGGAAACAGCAGCGCCAGCGGCTACAGCATCGTGGTGGCGAACCAGCTGTCGCTAAGCGGCAATGCGTCGATCGGCAGCAACTATACCTCGTTGACGGGCGGCTCACCGATTAAAGGAACGGTGCTGGCCGAGTGAGAGAGACTATGATTACGAACCCCATTCGAGCGTTAGGCGCCAGTTGCACGCTGCTACGCGGGAGCGGGCGTGGACAAGTGATCGTGCTGGTCTGCGTCTCGCTGGTCGCGATGATGGGCATGATCGGCGTCGTCACCGACTTCGCCTTCATGCAGCATCAAAAGAACATGATGCAGACGGCGGCGGATAGCGCGGCGATGGCGGGCTCCGAGGAACTGAGCTACGGCGACCAGGTCACGGCGGGCAAAGCGGACGCGGCTGCCAACGGATACACCGACGGCGCAAGTAGTGTCACCGTAACCATCAACAATCCTCCGAGCACGGGACCGAACGCGGCGAACTCGGCGTATGTCGAGGCGATCGTCAGCAAGCCCGAGCCGACTTATTTTATGCGCGCGCTCGGGGTCGGCACGTTGACCGTGTCGGCGCGCGCGGTGGCGTACGAGGGCAACGGTCCCAACTGCATCTACGTGATGGATCCGTCGGCCTCGGGGGCATTCTCTGCTAACGGCAATGTCGCCGTAAACAGCAGTTGCGGGCTGCTGGTGGACTCGAGCTCTTCGAGCGGCTTGTCGGTGAACGGCAACGTGACGATCACCGCGCCGAACATCGGGGTCGTCGGCAACTACAGCCAAAATGGCAACTCTACGCTGACGCCGACGCCGAAGACCGGAGTGATCGCGGCGTCCGATCCGCTGGCCTACTTGCAGGCGCCGACGGTCGGCTCATGCGCCCACACCAATTTTTCGCTGAATGGGAACAACGGGAGCAGTGGAAGTCCGTACCAGATGTATCCAGGCACATACTGCGGCGGTATCTCGGTCAACGGCAATTCCACGCTGCATTTCAACGCGGGAACCTACGTCCTCGCCGGCGGCGGGATGAACATAAACGGCAACTCGACCATGTCCGGAAGCGGGGTGACCTTTTACAACACAACGGGGAGCGGTGGTTACGGCGCGATTACGCTCAACGGCAACTCGCAGGCGAATTTCAGTGCGCCGACGTCGGGTTCGCTGGCGGGAATCCTGTTCTTTCAGGATCGCTCTATCCCGGCGGGCGCGGCCGGCAGCACCATAAACGGAAATTCGAGTTCGACCTTCGACGGCGCGATCTACTTCGCGACGACTACCGTCAACTTCAATGGAAACAGCAGCGCCAACGGCTACAGCATCCTGGTGGCAGACAAGCTGGTGCTAAACGGCAACTCGTCGCTCGGCAGCAACTACACCTCTTTGACCGGCGGCTCGCCAATCAAGGGAACGATACTGGCCGAATGAATTCGATGTGCACATCGAGTTGGACGCGAAGGCATGGCGGGCGCATGCGATGGGGGCAGGCGTCGGTCGAGCTCGCGCTCAGCCTGCCGCTGTTGCTGATGATGTTCCTGGTGGTGGTGGAAACCGGGCGCGCGTTTTACATCGCGATTTCGGTTGCGAATGCGGCGCGGGCGGGCGTCCAGTACGGTTCGCAGAATCTTTCGACGGCGGCCGATAACGCCGGGATGCAGGCGGCGGCGACCAACGACGCACCTAACTTAAGCGGTATGATCGCGGTCGCGTCTCATTTCTGCAAATGCTCCGACGGAACCGCGTCAACCTGCCTCGCGACCGACTGCTCGGGGAGCCATCGGTTGCTGTACACGCAGGTCAATACCAGTGCGTCGTATTCGCCGCTGATCAACTTTATGGGAATCCTGCCGGCGATCACGGTGCCTGGCAAAGCCGTCATGCGAGTGGTGCAATGAAGCGCGGCGGCTTCAGGCGGTGGTGGCGGCGAATGCACGACGCTGCGGGGCGATCGCATCCGGCACAGGCGATGGCTGAGTTCGCGCTGGTGATCACGCCGTGCCTGGCGCTTTTTTTCGGGATCATCAACTTCGCGCTGGCGCTGTATTGCTACGACTTCGTCTGTTACAGCGCGCAGCAGGCAGTTCGGTACGCGACGGTGCATGGATCGACCGCGACGACTGTCGTGTCTTCGACGGATGTTACGAATTACGT
>PMOH01000442.1 GCA_003161515.1 Deltaproteobacteria bacterium | reverse complement strand
GTCCCGTCCTCGGCGGAAAATATGAAAAGGTCGCCGCCAAAATCGGCGGTGGTCCCGTTGAAAACGATTCCCGATGGCGTTGCGGATGCAGTGCTGCTCGTCGGTGGCGGGACCGTCACGACGAAAGGCACCTTTTTATTGCCGACCGTGACGGTAAATGCCTTTCCGTTGCCGTCGTAGAGCGTCGATACGCCGGCGTTGTTGTCGGAAATCCAGAACGGGGTCGGACCCTGCACCAGGCCCCATGCGTTGAGCAGGTTCTTGTCACGAAATTTGCCCTTCAGCGGCTTGCCCGAGGTAACCAGGTTGGACTGCGAGTAAAACGAAGTCTTGGACTTGGACGTGTCGATTGGTTGCGTCTGCGCCAACGCGCCCGCCGCAGTGGCGAGCGTGACGGCGCATGCCGCAATCAATGTCAGAATTTTACGGTTCATCGAATCCTCCATATTGAAACCAGCGCGAAAAAATTTGTGCTGGTTCTGGGACTCAACAGTCGGTGAACGCGTATGGTTCCCGATGTGACGGGAAATTGAGGAGGTGCTTGAAAAATTGGTTATTGACTCTCGCGAGCCGCTAACCACATATTCGAATTAGCTATTAGACTGAGTAATCTGGATAGTCAGATCAATTGCTGACTGACTATTTGCAGTTTACGCTCTTGACCACGTTGCCGCCGCCGCCACCGAAGCGGACGTTGTGATTGAGTACGACGTCGCATCGGTTGACGCTCGCCGGCAGGCGACGGACGATCTGCGCAGTGGTATTCGCATAGTTGCACTGCAGCCAGTATCCACGATCGCTCTTCGGCAATTGCCAGACCTGAATGATGTTGTCGGCGACTTGTTTCTCGCTGTCGGGCACCAGCGACGCCTGCTGCGCTGGAGGACCGTCGAAGATGGTGACGCCCGCAACCGCAGTTTCATAGCCGGAGTAGCTAACCGTCCAATCGGGAGCGGGTGCCGACGCTCTTTGTTCGACCACGATAGTTGCAGGACAAGCGGACTCGGCGCGCACGAGATTCACTGGCGCAATCGCGCACGCGAATGCAATCAGGGCGAATTTGACTTGTTTCATCGGTTACCTCTCGAAGTATCATATATTGGACGAATGAGGCGCTCAGTTCCAAGTTTTAGCGCAGGACAGTCCGCCCTACGTCGAGCGTTCCCCTTCCCACCATGGGTGGAGGTTTGGTTGCTGGCAGCTCTCGCGATGCCCAGACGCGCCGCAATTTGCGCCGGCCCGACCGCGGTATCCTTTCCGCGCCCGATACGTACTTCATTCAACTGACCCGAACTGCGGAGTAAACTTTCTGTCGCCTGCAGAGGTCGCCACATCCTGACCCGTGAAAGATCCATCCGTCATCCGTCGCGCGGTCCTTCTTTTCCTCATCGCACTATTTGCGTCGTCCGCCACCGTTTCCGCGCAAGTTGCGGAATCCAGCCGCATTAGCGAACTCATTAACGGTCTTCAGAGTTCCGACCCGGTTCATCGCGAGAACGCAGCGAAAGCCGCGATGTGGACGAAGCCGCTGCCGCTGGCTCTCGTACCACATGTGCTCAACAGCTTCAGACTATGCGAAATCGACCCCAAGTCCCTGCAACCTGTCGGCGAACGAAGCAGGAAGACGCGCGCATACCTTGTCAGGGCGCTGGTGAATGCGGGAAGGCCGGGGATCCCGCGACTCGAGCTCGCGCTGAATGACCAGGACGTAGCAGTTCGATCGGGCGCGGTCGCGGCATTGGCCCAGATCGTGACAGCGCCGCCGCCCCCTCCGCCATCGTATCCGATCTTAATCAGGGCCCTGGCTAACACCCACGATGACGTCGTCGGATATGTCGAGGCTGCAATCACCAACCTGATGGGTGTTCAGGGAGTGTCCCTGCTTCTGGAGAGCCTCAACGACAGCAATCCACGGATTCGCAACGGCAGCGCGGTGTCTCTGTCCTACATCCTGAGTCGGTACGGGGGCATCACGCATTTCGTGGGCGAAGTAGTTCAGGAAAAGCCCACTCAGTTTAGCGGATGGGTCGGCCCACCTCCCACTGATGTCGTCCTCGCCGTCGCGAAGCATCTGAACGATCTTGACCCACTCTCCCGTCTTCGGGTTATCGACAGCCTGAGGGCGCTGGAGTCGTTCGCGGAGTCTGCGATCCCCTGCGTAGTGCCCGCGCTGAAGGATAGCAACTCGAAAATCCGGATGTCCGCCGTAAACTTCTTCGGCAGGGTCGGACCTGCCGCGAAGGTGGCCATTCCTTATCTTGTCCAATGCGTCAACGATCCCGACCAATCGATACGTGTGAGGACGATGGATACTCTTGCGATAATCGGACCTGCTGCCAAGGACGCGATACCGGCTTTGGACATCGCGATGAAGAGCGCCGACAACGACACATCAGAACACGCCGCTATGGCGATGGCGAGCATCGACCCCGGCGACAAGGCCGTTCTGCCGATCGTGATGCGTACTCTAAACGAGTGGGGCGAAACGGACGACGCGGTCGAAGCGCTTGGGAAGATGGGCAGCTACGCTCGCCCAGCCGTGCCGGCCATCGAGCATCTGCTCACCGCGGATTCCGTTTATGACCGGCAAGCGGCAGTCACCGCGCTCGCGCGAATCGAAGGCGGAAACGCGATACCAACTTTGGTGCGGACGATTGGCGGCGATAAAGACGACTCCGTGCGGCTCGACGCTGTCATTGCGCTGGGCGGGTTGGCCTCGACTGACAGTGATGCGATTTCAGCGTTGGTAGGCGCCTTCAACAATGACTCCAAGAGGGTGAGAGAGAGTGCGAGCGATCAACTCGGCCAACTCGGCCCGGCTGCGGCGCCCGCCCTGATATCAGCCTTGAAGAGCTCGAATTTCTACCAGCGTGCGTGGGCTATCCAGACCCTCAGCAGAATCAAACCGCTACCCGACGATGCCACCCATGCGCTGACGCTCGCGCTCGCCGATAAGAGCGAGGTTGTCAGGACTGAAGCTGCCGGCGCGCTCAAGGGCGACACGGTAAAGGCTAGTGAAGCCATCAACGATCAGCAGTTCCAGGAAGAGTCTGACCGGGACAATGGACCCGCACAGGGTCTCGACGCGTTCATCGCCGGCAACTCCACTCCAGATAGTCGGAGCTACACCAAGGCGGAAATTGTCGCCTCGATTCCGCCCGACGAAAATCATGAGAACCCGTACGAGTTGAAGTATTTCCTGCCGATCACTCCGCTGGGTAGTCATACCGGGGCGGCGGAGTTCATCGTCACGATTCATTCTGCGAAGGACGCCACCGATCAGTTGACCCTCTGGAAGAAAACAGGCGACGACAGGTATCAGCGCCTGGTCGTCCAACAGGCCGGCACCGATGCGAGCTTCCTCGAGCCTGAACTGTTTTCGTCCAAGGTGCTGGTCAAGAACCGGGGCAAGGATCGCTTCGAAACTTATCTATTTCTCGATCTGCCCACGGAGAACACATGGGCAGATGGCGCAGGTGTCGACGACACCGTCTTCGTACTCGACCACGACCAGTTGCGACCCGTCGCGATTGCAGATGCCGAGGAGGACTCGAAGCAGCTGCGAGACGGCGAGACCGTCTGGAATGGTGGGCTTGGCAATGAATTTTCGGATAATCGCCTGGAGTTCGGGTTTCTCATTTGGGAAGCCCGCGACTGTCACGCCTGCCCGTCGGGCGGCCGAGTCGACGGCACCTACAAAGTCGTCAAGGAAATGAGCTACGACGCGGATAAAAAGGATTGGGTCGCGAGCTGGAAAATGTTGGTGGACACTGCCAAGCGAACCGGCGGGCAGACTAAAGGCTCGCGCCGACAAGACTAAGCGGTGGCGAATGGAGCTTGCTCCCTTCGTCACCGCTTTAACTAACCTGAGGTGATCTGACTTTTCGCGCCGCCGCATCAGGTAATCCTTGGAGCTCAGCGAGCGAACCTCGCCGATGGGCGCTCAGAGTAAGTCTAGAATGCTGCGCGGGAAAAAACGAGCGCGGGGCGGAGTCGCGATACGGTTCGCGCTTCTGCCCCGCGATGGGATTTCGTGGACGAGCGGGGTTACCGTTCGACGCTGGGTCTTTTGAAATATGGTTTGGCCGGGCGGGCGATTATTACAACCGCTATAGCCAGTCCTGCCAGCAATGATAGAACTTCCATTTTACTAACTCACTTGCGCGTGTGGGACCTTGCGGTCGATTTCTAACAGCGCGCGATCCAAGGTCGATTGTCCTTTGCTTCCGAGCCGCACTAGCTATTCGCCGGTGCCTTCGTGCCGCGACGCGCGCATCTGTCGGAGAGGTTGTTGAGAAACGCTGCGGGAAGTCGGATTCGAAGTCGATTTGATTCGCCTGGAACCGGTTTCTTCCCGTGCGTAGTATGCGATGCGTCTTTGCTTACAGGCTCACGAACGAAAGAACGATGTACGCCAAGGTCAGGAACGCGAACGCGACACCGGGCAATTCGCTGAGCACGCTGTTCTGCGCGATGCGATCCGCTGCGACGGTCTCGGTCTGCTCCTTCACCTGCTGAAATCCTGCGAGCCTCTGATTAATCGTGGTAGCAGCCATTTTCGTGTCCTCCCTAAATTCGTTTGACAGCAGGGAGAGAGCAAGGGTGGTGCCAGTGACCGAAGTGTTTATTTCATTCAACTATTTTCGATCGGTGCAGTCGGAGTCATTTGCGATTCGCAAAAGAAGGCCTTTTTCTCGCGAAAACTCCGCTATTTGCGCAGAGTCGGTGAAGGCAGCCGCGCGACTGCATGCAGCAGATTCCTGCCATCGCGATTGTGCCTTTTGTTACCAACGCGTTACGGGCGTGGCATTTCGATGGCTCCTACGGCGTATGCGACGGCGGCTGACGAGGTCAGCAGGTCGGCGCGGCTCTGCACTATCGTGTAGCGCGCGTTGGCGAGATCGCGATCGGCGGTCAGCAACTCGACGATAGTGCTGAGACCCTGCCGATAGGTGTCGAGGTTGGCGGCGTAACTCTCCTGCGACGCGGCGAGCAGGGCCTTGGCGTAGTCGTAGCGGCTGAGCGCGGTCTGGAACTCGTAGTACGCGCGCCATACGGAGCTGATCGCGTCGACCTCGAGCGACTTAAGTTGCGCGCCGGCGGCGTCGCGCGCGGCCTCGGCCTGACGGACGTCGTTGAGGCGTTTGAACCCGGTGAAGAGGTCCCAGTTGACGGACAGCAGTCCGGCGTATTGGGGCTGGGTGTCATTGACCTTTGGGGTGCCGTCGATCCGGTAGTTCCAACTCTGTTCGCCGTAGCTGCCCGTGACTCCCACGGTTGGATAGAAGGCCGCTTTGGTGCGTGCGACGTCGGCGCGGCGCGCGTCGAGGGTCGCGACCTGGGCCGCAAGATCGGGACGACTACGCAGCGAGGTTTCGATCAGCTGATCGACTTCGCTGCCGAGGCCAGCGGGAATCGGGAGGCTGTCGAGCGTCGGAACGTCAAGCGCGGTGTTGGCGGCGACGCCCAGCGCGACGGCCATGTTCGCCTGCGCCTCACGCACCAGCAGATGGGCGCTGGCGAGATCGAACCGCGATTGCGCGACCCGCTGGCGAACGAGCAGCAACTCGGGCTGAGTGGCGAGCCCGAGATCGACGCGCCGGCTGACGGAGTCGTCGTCAGTTTTCGCCAGTTCGAGGTTTTGTTCGGCGGCCAGCACGGCGGCCTTCGCCGCGCCGATTGAATAGAAGGCGCGCTGGGTTGCGAAGACGACATCCTGCAGCTTGCGGTTGAATGAAAAATTCGCGGCGGCGAGTTGCGCGCGCGCGGCGGCGGCGCCGGCGTCGCGGCGGCCGAAGTCGATCAAGGTGTAGGTGAACACGAGGGCGGGCGTAATCTGCCATTGCTTGAGGACGGCGTTCTGGCCCGGCAGCTCGAAGAGTTGGCGCTCGTATCCGCCGGGGATCTGCGCGCTGATGACGGGATAGTACGGCGCGCGCGAGACTCCGTATGCATCAGCGGCGGCGCGAGCTTGATACCAGGTCTGCCGCGTGTCGGGATTGTTGCTGAGCGCGATGTCGATAAGCGCGTACAGGTCGTATTTGTTGCCGGATGCGGTGGCGCGCGGCTCGGGGAGAGTGCTTGGCGGCCGCGCCTGCATCGGGATCACGTATTCGTTGGCGGCGCCGGACCTTGGGGTCCATGCGCGATCGGATTCGATCGGCGCGAATTTCTCGGGGTACACTTCGGGCTGATCGGCAAAATAAGTGCAGCCGTTCGCACATAACGAGAAACTCAGGGCGGCCAGCACAAGCTTCCACCGGGCGCGACGCATATCAAAATCAAATCTCATAGAACATCCCCAAGGCACTAAGGTGCGGTCCGGAAACATTGAATCGCGCAACGTGCGTTTACACAATCCGGCGCGTATATTTCCCGCATGCGATTCTTCTACGCGGATAGCAACCGAGTCGCGCTAACGATCGGCGCGGCCGTGCTGGTCGCGGGATGCGATCCCGTGGTGAACGTCGCGGGCGCGAATTTCCCGAGCTGGCTGTTCTGCGCAATCTGCGGCGCGATCATTACCGTCGTGATTCGGACAATCTTCGTCGTGACGCGGCTCGAGCCTTACCTGTGGCCGCTGCCGATTGTGTATTCGAGCCTCACGATCCTGAGCGGATGCATCGTGTGGCTCATCTTTTTCAATAGGATCTGATGAATACTGCGACCAGGATCGAGACCAGAGCGCCGCTGAGCTTGCGATTCGCCGGCCATCTCATTAGCGCCGCGATCGTGATTGCAACGATCGTGGTCGGCCTGTACGTCGCGCGCCTCTACTATATGTATCCGCGCACCGACGACGCTTACGTTCGCGCCAACTCGGTCGGAATCGCGCCGCATGTGAGCGGACCGATCACCGAACTGCCGATCGTCGATAATCAGTACGTCAAGCAGGGCGACCTGCTGTTCGTGGTCGATCCGCGGCCGTATCAGTCGGCGCTGGATGCCGCGACCGCCAAGCTGCAATTGACGGAGCTGAATATCAAGGCGCTCGACGACGCGATTCGGACCGCGAAGTCCGATCAGGTGCGGCTCGAAGCTGACGCCGCGTACGCGACGCAATATCTGAAACGGATCGAGCCGCTGCTGGCCAAGCATTTCGTCACCGCCAACGACGTCTTCAACGCGCGGTCGCGGGTCAGCGCCGCCGAGGCTGCGGTGCAGGCCGCGCATTCGGATGTCAGCAAGGCGCAAAACCAGCTCGGCCAGTATGGGGATATCAACGCGCTACGCAAAGCCGCCGAGGCGGCCGTTTACGACGCGAAACTCAACGTCGGTTACTGCTACGTGCGTGCGCCGTACAACGGCTGGGTCACCAATCTGAATATCGCGGAAGGCCAGTACGCCAACGAAGGGCGCGAGGTCGTCAGCCTGATCGACGATCGCAAATGGTACGTGATCGCGAATTTCCGCGAGACATTTCTCTCGCACATACAGCCCGGGATGACGGCCGAGGTTTTTATTCTCGCCTATCCCAACAAACGTTTTCGCGGACGCGTGCAAGGCGTGGGATGGGCGCTGTTCCAGGAAAACGGTGCGACCGTGCAGGGGCTGCCGCAGACCGAGGCGACGCTCAACTGGGTGCGGCTGTCGCAGCGCTTTCCGGTGCGGATCGTGCTCGAGGATCGCGACCCGAAATTTCCGTTCAGGATGGGCACCACGGCGGTGGTGACGATCCAGGGTTATCGCGATCGGGATTTACACGAGCAAAGCATCCGCTGAAATGGCCGGCTTCGCCAAACCGGAGATCCGCTTCGCGCAGACGCCGGGTTGGTTCGATCAGCTTGCCGGGCTGCTCTCCCGGGAGCTTGCACCCAGCTCACGAAAATTGCGCACCGCCCTTCGCCTTGCGACGATGGGCACGATCGGCGCAGGTGTGATCGCGAGCTGTCACGTCAATAACGAGCTCGGCACGTACATCGTGTGGCTGCTGGTGGGCGCGGGACCGATGATGTCTCTGCGCAAGGCGGTCGCGTTTCTGATCGCGGAAGCGATCACGCTTGCAGCATCGGTCGTGCTGGCGGGGATACTGTCGGAAACGCCGTGGCTGATGCTCCCGTTTCTGTTCGCGTTGGTCACGTTCACGACCTACCTGGGAACGACGCGTAAGCTGGGCGCAGCGCTGCTCCTCATCCAGGTTACGTTCCTGTTCATTTACTACGGCGTCGCATTTGCACCCGACGAAATCGGTTGGGCTGCCGCGGGAGAATTCGGCGGGAGCGTGATCGCTTTCGGCACGATTGTTCTCTTCGACAACTGGCTTTGGCCGGACCGCGGCGAAGCGCTCCTGCTTGAAGCGCTGGGAGCGAGCGTTGCGCGGGCTCGTTCGCGGCTGCTAGCGGCTTCAAATTATTACCTGGATCGCCGGGGACAGCCGCGGCCGCCGATTCCGCCGCCGACTTCTGATCTTCCGGCACACATGGAGCTTTTGAATCGAGTCGTCGCCGAGGGTGCGTCCGATCATCGCCATGCGATTCTGCTTGCGGCGATCACGCGGGTGGCGCGGATTAATCTCGAAGTGGATCGCCTGACATTCACGGCGCGCCAGAACGTACCGAACGAGATTCGCGACATGGTACGGCCTGAAACTCAAATGACGGTAGAGGCGATTGCGGCGGTGCTGGACGAGATCGCTCGCGAAATCCTCACGCATATTGCCGTCGGGGTTGACCAGCGGCCTCCTGCCTCGCGGACCCGGGCGCGTGCGGCGTTCGATGCTCTCGCCGCTCGCGTCATTCAGATCAGACCAAAGTATGTCGGCACTGCGAGTACCGCGGAGATCGAGAATTTCGCATCGTTCAACGATTCGCTGGCGGTGCTTACCGCGCATATCGAGCGGCTGCTCGATGAGCCTCCGCAGCCGCCCGCCGCGGCGTCGTCGAAGAATGCTGTTCCGCACTCGACTGCCCTGGATCCTGACGTCGTCCGCTTTTCGATGAAGGTCGGTCTCTGCGTAGTGATCGGTTATGTTATCGGCCTTTTCACGCAGCGTCCCGATCTATCCACAATCCTGACGACGATATTGATAACCGCGCTTCCGACCTACGGGGCGTCGCTGCGCAAGATGATCCTGCGGATAGCCGGAGTGATAATCGGCGGGGCACTGACTCTGCTGACAATCATCATCGTCACGCCCAACTTCGAAACTCTTCCGGCATATATGATGGCATTGTTCGCGGTCTTCTTTGTTTCGTCCTACGCTGCTCTCAGCAGTGGACGTATTTCATACGCAGGAAAGCAGATAGGCACGACCTTCGCGTTGGCGTTTGCCGGCTTGAGCCCCGCCCTCGACGTCTATGCGCCGCTGTGGCGAATCTGGGGAGTTATGCTCGGCACGCTGATCGCTGGAATCGTCTTCTTACTGTTGTGGCCGGAATACGCCGGCGATTCGCTGTTGCCGCGGCTGCGAGAAGTTGTTCGCGCCACGCTTTCGATGTTGCCTGGCGGTTCGGCTGCGAAGACTGAGGATGAGATCCAGCAGGCTAACTCGGGGACGATGCGCGCGCTCGCCGAAATTCTGGAGGTCGCGGATGATGCGCAATTGGAGGGCCGCACCAGCACGGTCAATCACAACGCGATCGTCGAGGCGGCAGGAGCGTTGCGTCGCATCGCGAATCGGTTGGCCTCAATTGCGACTGAACGCATCGTAACTCCCACACCGCAACTGGACCCGGCGACCGAGTCGGCGCGTAAGGCGGTGCTCGACGCGATTCGGCCGCATCTGCAGTCGTGGCTGGACTTCTTCAGCAGCGAGGACGGCCTCAGCGCCCCGGCAGCGCAGGCGATCCTGCGATCACATTCAACCGATGACCTGCAAAAGCCGCTCGAGCAGTTCGGCTCACGGATCGAGGAGCGGGAATTCGCGCGAATCGGATCATGGACCATCGATCAGCGGCGCGCGATCCTCGCCGAACTGCACTCGATGCGCCGTCTCGAATACCTGCTCTCGCAGTTGAATCGATGGCTCGCGCAAATCCCGGGCGCCGCGTCGATCCCGGCGCGTTAACACTGGGTGCAAGGGTCACCCCTGCCGCGGAAGCGTGAAACCCGCGGAGGGTTTCACATTCAATTAAGTGTATTGCCTTTCCATTTGACCGCGTCGCACGAGTCGGCCTTTAATGCCGGTCATGGCTGGAATTGTTTCCTACGGTTCATACGTTCCGTATCGGCGGCTAAAACGCTCGGCGATCGCGGCCGTGCTCGGCACTCCTGCCGGCAAGGGTGAGCGCGCGATTGCGAGTTTCGACGAAGACAGTGTCTCGATGGCGGTCGAGGCGGCGCGTGACGCGTTGAAAGCCGCGCCGCCCGGCGAGGTGCAAGCGCTCATCTTCGCGACTACGACGCCGCCTTACGCGGAAAAATTAAGTGCCGCGGTGATCGGCGCTGCTGCGCAGCTTCCGGCGGAGATTCGCGCGTCGGACATGACCGGATCCGTCCGCGCGGGGATGTCGGCGATTCTGCAAGGCGCCGACGCGGTCAGTGGCGGAGCGAAACGCGCGCTGGTCGCGATCGGAGATTGCCGGCTGGCGGCGCCAGAAGGCAAAGCAGAGCAGACGACGGGCGACGGCGCGGTCGCGTTTGTGCTCGGCGCGGAGAACGTGATCGCCGAAATCGAGGCGAGCGCATCGCTCACGCGCGAGTTCCTCGACACCTGGCGCGCGACCGGCGAGCGCTTTGCGCATTCGTGGGAAGAGCGCTTCACGCTGACGCAGGCGCATTCGCCGCTGCTCGGCACCGTCATCAAGAACGTGCTGGAGAAGGCGAAAGTCGCGCCCACAGATCTGTCGAAAGTGATCCTCGACGCGCCCAACGCTCGCGCGGCTGACGAAATCGCGCGGGCGCTCAAGATCGATCCCGCCAAATTCTCCGATTCGTTTGCGTTGACCATCGGGCAGACCGGCGCCGCGCATGCGGGCCTGATGCTCTCCGCCGCGCTGCCGTCGGCGAAGCCTGGTGATCGAATCCTGGTCGCGACGGTTGCCGACGGCGCCGACGCCATTTTGGTGAAAGTCACTCCAGCGAATGCGAATTTCAAACCTGTTCATTCGGTCGGCCGCATGATCGAGTCCAAGGGCGACGTGTCGTACGCCAACTATCTCAAGTGGCGCGAGATTCTACCGACCGAGCCGCCGCGCCGTCCTGATCCCGATCGGCCCGCGGGTCCGCCGATGATGCGATCCGAAAAGTGGAAGTTCGGATTTATCGGCTCGCGATGCACCAACTGCGGGACGCCGCAGCTCCCGCCGCAGTTGGTCTGCGTGAAATGTCATAAGCGCGGGTTCATGGAACCCTATCAATTCGCGGATCGCACCGCGAAAATCGCGACCTATGCGATCGATCGCCTCGCCTATTCTCTTAATCCGCCGACTGTTAACGTCGTGGCAGACTTCAACGGCGGCGGCCGCTTCCTGTGCGAGATGACCGACTGCGAGCCCGACAAGGTCGCGATTGGCGACGAAGTCGAAATGACGTTTCGGCGGCTGTTCACGGCTGACGGCGTCAACAACTATTTCTGGAAAGCACGGCCGAGGCGTTAAAGGCCGAGGAGAAAATTATGGCAAGTCGAGGAATCAAGGACCGCGTCGCGATCATTGGGATGGGATGCACCAAGTTCGGTGAGCATTGGGACAAGGGTCCCGACGATTTGCTGGTCGATGCGGCCTACCAGGCTTATGAATCGGCGGGCGTCGAGCCCAACGACGTTGACGCGTACTGGCTCGGCACAATGGGCTCCGGCATCTCGGGCCTGACGCTCAGCGAGCCGCTGAAGATTCAGTACAAGCCCGTCACCCGCGTCGAGAACATGTGCGCGACGGGATCCGAAGCGCTGCGGCAGGCGTGCTACGCGGTCGCTTCGGGCGCGTTCGACATGGCGATGGCGATCGGCGTCGAGAAGCTGAAGGACTCGGGCTATTCGGGGCTGGTGATGAACGCGCCGCCGAACGACGGCACCGAGGGCAGCATGACGGCGCCTGCGTCGTTCTCGCTGCTGGCGCCCGCGTACTTCAAAAAGTACGGACTCGACCCCGACAAGGGCAAGGACGTGCTCACGCGTATCGCGTGGAAGAATCACAAGAACGGCGCGAAAAATCCCAAGGCGCAATTCCAGAAGGAAGTGTCGCTCGAGACGATTAAGAACTCGCCCAAGATTGCCGACCCGCTCGGAATCATGGATTGCTCGGGCGTGTCGGACGGATCGGCGGCGGCGATCGTCGTTCGCGCCGAGGACGCGCACAAGTACTGCAAGAATCCCATCTACATAAAGGCGCTGTCGTTTATCGCGGGGCCGGCGGAAGGGCCGTTGTCGCAGGACTATGACTTCACGACGTTCCGCGAAGTCGTCGCCACCGCCAAGGACGCGTACGCGCAGGCGGGCATCACGAATCCTCGCGAGCAGATCAGCATGGCCGAGGTTCACGATTGCTTCACGCCGACCGAGCTCGTGCTCTACGAGGATCTCGGCTTCAGCCCGCGCGGGACCGCATGGCAGGACGTGATGGACGGGTTTTTCGACCTCGAAGGCAAGCTGCCGGTGAATCCGGACGGCGGCCTCAAGTCGTTCGGGCATCCTATTGGCGCGTCGGGCCTGCGCATGATGTACGAAATGTGGCTCCAGATGCGCGGCGAAGCAGGCGCGCGTCAAATCAAAAATCCGAAAGTGGGCCTGACCCACAATTTAGGCGGTGCCCCCGGCCGATGCGTCAGCTTCGTCTCGGTAGTAGGCAGCCAGGTCGGCTAGCGCGCTTTTCTCCAACGATCGAACCGGCCGGCATCGTAAAAGATGTCGGCCGTTTTCATTTCACGACTACTATGCAGACCCTTTCTCCATTACTCACTCGAATAGCCATTGTACTAGTCGCGTCAGTAGTCGTCCTGTACGTCGGCGACTACGTAGTCATGAAGTTCAGGAGCGAACCGACGGGAACCTGCCAAATCACCAAGTTGTACGCGGTCCCGCAAAAGGACGGTAAGACCGAATACGAAGCCGGCGATCCGGAAACCCAAACCTGCGCAAACTCAATCTTCCCGCACCTGGGTTACAGCCCATGCTGGTACGTAAAGCGTCACAAGATGCAGCAGGTAAATCTTTGACGTCGCGCTTCTGCGATTTGGTTCCTGTGTCATTCAGAGCGAAGCGAAGAATCCCGGCTCTTACCTACCTCTCTCTGTCAGGGAGAGGTCGCGCCTCCGGCGCCGCTGCGGGTCCAAATTCAGTGATGACTTCTTCTGTGCTGACCTGCAAACGCACTCCGGGATTCTTCGCTTCGTTCTAGAATGACACAAGGAATGAGTGTGCGAACATTGCTAATGATGCGTGCAACCTAACCCCTAACCCCTTCCCTCGAGGGAAGGGGAACATTCGCGTTGGGAGGAGTAGCGCACACTCTACTTGCGGGTTTCCAATCCCATCCGGCGCGCGATTATCACCTTCATGATTTCATTCGTGCCTGCGTAGATCGATTGTACTGCGGCGTCTGCGTAGTCGGTCGAGACTGGATACTCCATCATGAAGCCGTAGCCGCCGTGTAGTTGCAGGCATTGGCTGGTGATCTTCTTCTGTAGGTCGGTGGTCCACCATTTTGCCATGCTTACTTCGGCGACTATCTCGTCGCCGCGCACGTGCGCAACCAGTAGCTTGTCCACGAAGGCTTGTCCTACTTCCACTTCGGTCATCATTTCGGCGAGCTTGAACTGGGTGTTTTGAAATTCCGCGATCGGCTGCCCGAATGCTTTGCGATTCTTGCAGTAAGCGATGGTGTCCTCGAGCGTGCGCCTGCAACTCGCCATCGAGGACACTCCGATGCATAGCCGCTCCTGCTGAAGCTTCTCCATCAGCATTTTGAAGCCGGCGCCTTCCTTACCGAGCAGGTTGCCGGCCGGGACGCGGCAATCCTCGAAGAACAACTCGCTGGTGTCCTGGCCACGCAGCCCAAGCTTGTCGAGCTTGCGCCCTCGAACGAAGCCCGGCGCGGTCGCATCGACCAGCATCAGGCTGACGCCCTTGTGCGAAGGGTTGGCCTTGGGGTCGGTTTTGCACACGACGATCACGAGATCGGCAATCTGGCCGTTGGAAATAAAAATCTTCGATCCGTTGATCACGTAATGGTCGCCGTCGCGGCGCGCGGTGGTCTGCACGGCGGCGAGATCGGAGCCGGTGCCTGGCTCGGTCATCGCGATCGCGAGGATAGTCTCGCCGCTGATCGCGCCGGGCAGATAGCGGCGCTTCTGCTCCTCGTTGCCGAAGCTCGTGATGTAGGGCATGCAGATGTCCGAATGCAGCGACATCATGAGGCCGTGCGCGCGCACGCGCGACAGCTCTTCCATCACGATGGCGTCGTTGATGAAATCCACGCCGCCGCCGCCATATTCGGCGGGTGCGTTCGCGCCGAGGAAGCCGGCCGCACCCATCTTGCGCCAACTCGCTCGATCGCTCATCCCGGCGCGATTCCATTCGAGGACCTTCGGCTCGATCTCGGAATCGACGAAGCGGCGCACCTGCGCGCGGAACATCTCGTGCTCTTCGGTAAAAATATCTCGTCGCATCATTCACGCATCTTCGTTTTGCCGCGCAATCCGATCAAGCCCGGCAGATAGTATTGTGGGGATTGTGCCGGGGTCCCTCGGCGGAGCCTTGCCCCGAGCGGAAGATCGTCCCACGCGCACATCGATCTAGCCGTGGGAGGGTGCGTCGGCCGGCGTCGAGAAAGATCCGGGGTCCCTCGGCTGCGCTCGGGATGACACAAAGAAGAGGGGGCCAACATGAAGAGCCAGGAAACAGACTTTGCAATTTTACTAAACGATTGGTATGTGATTGGAAGCCTTTACTGATCTCAATTTTCGGGTTGCGGTAGTCATTTGCCGACGACTGAAAGCCCGAGCCTCATGGAGGATCTCCGAATGAAAGTTGGTGGCGCTGTTATTTTTCAGAATCCGCACAATGTTCGATCGGACCGCGACGTTTACGTCGAAGACCTCAAGATCGGCGACCTCTACGAGCCGCTCGGTTTCGATTCCATCTGGAGCGTCGAGCATCATTTTGACGACTACACGATGTGCCCCGACGTGCTGCAATTCCTGACCTACTACGCGGGACGGACCAAGACGATCCAGCTTGGATCGATGGTGGTCGTGATGCCGTGGCATGACCCGATGCGCGTCGCGGAGCAGGTGTCGGTGGTCGATCACATGTCGAACGGGCGCATGATCCTGGGCCTCGGGCGCGGGCTTGCGCGGATCGAGTTCGAGGGCTTCCGCGTGCCGCTCGGCGAATCGCGCGAGCGCTTTATCGAGTCGGCCGAGATGCTGCTCGAGGGACTCGAAAAGGGCTACTGCGAATACGACGGCAAGTACATCAAGCAGCCGCGCCGCGACATCCGGCCAAAGCCCTTCAAGTCGTTCAAGGGACGCACCTACGCGGCGGCGGTCTCGCCCGAGTCGGCGCGTATCATGGCGAAACTCGGCATCGGAATCCTGATAATTCCGCAGAAGCCGTGGGAAGCAGTCGCGCAGGAACTCGGCGAGTATCGCACTATCTACAAGCAAGTGAATGGCGGAGAGCCGCTGCCGACGATCGCGGCGGGCTGGACCTTCTGCGACAAGAGCGCCGATCGCGCGCGCGAGATGGCGGTCAAATATATCGGCGGATACTGGGACACGGCGCTGCGGCACTATGAGATGGCGAGCGAGAATTTCGGCAAGGCCAAGGGTTACGAATACTACGAGCAGATGGCGAAGGCGTTGAAGGGCAACACCAGCGCGTCGATCGAGTACTTCCTGAGCCTGCAGGTGTGGGGCACGCCCGAGATGTGCTTCAACAAGATCGACGAGATTCGGCAAAAGGTCGGCGCGGACCATTACACCGGCGTGTTCAGCTATGCGGGGATGCCGATCGAAGATGCGGAGAAGAGTCTGCGGCTGTTCGCGGCCGAGGTGATGCCGGAATTGAAGAAGCTGAATGGAGTGAAGGCTGAGGCGGCGTAGGAAGACAATAATCGCCTGCGCGGC
>PMOH01000285.1 GCA_003161515.1 Deltaproteobacteria bacterium | reverse complement strand
CCATTCCTTCTGCGCGATGTACTCCTTGAGCATGTCGTTCTGAATGGTGCCGCCGACGCGATCCCACGGAATTCCGTTGCGCTCGGCTACCACCAGGTACATCGCGAGCAGGATCGACGCCGAACAATTTACCGTCATCGAAGTTGTGACGCGGTCGAGCGGGATTCGATCGAAGAGCGTCGCCATGTCGTACACCGTTGAGACCGAGACCCCTTCGCGTCCAACTTCGCCGAGCGCGCGTTCGTGGTCGGCGTCGTAGCCCATCAGCGTCGGCATGTCGAAGGCGGTCGAGAGTCCGTCCTGCCCCTGGCCGAGCAGAAAGTGGAAGCGCGCGTTGGTGTCCTCGGCGAGTCCGAAGCCGGCGAACTGGCGCATCGTCCACAGCCGCCCGCGATACATCGAGCCGTACACACCG
Organism: Deltaproteobacteria bacterium; assembly: GCA_003161515.1. GTDB lineage: Bacteria > Desulfobacterota > Binatia > Binatales > Binataceae > Binatus. The sequence continues at coordinate 3,161 of PMOH01000285.1, read as the reverse complement.
CGTGTGTACGGAAACTCGCCGGGATTGCCGAGCGTGTCGTCGTACGATCCGGCTACGTCGTCGGGCGTGTACAGCGGGTCGAGTTCCATGTCGGACACGGTCGAGAAACGGACCGGACGTTCGCTCGCCTGCTTATAGGTCGTCTCGAGCCATTTCTTTTTGTTGCTCACCGAAACGTCCTCACCGGTTTTCGAGCACGCTGCCCGCGATTACCAGGCGCTGAATCTCCGACGTGCCCTCGTAGATCTCAGTGATCTTGGCGTCGCGGAAAAAGCGCTCGACCTTGAATTCCTTGGTGTAGCCGTAGCCGCCGTGAATCTGCACGGCCTCGGTTGCGGATTTCATCGCGGTTTCGGCGGCGAACAGTTTCGCCATCGCGGATTCCTTGGTGCACGCCTCGCCGCGATCTTTCAGCGTCGCCGCGCGATGCGTCAGCAAGCGGGCCGCGTCGATCTCGACCGCCATGTCGGCGAGCTTCCACTGAATCGCCTGGTATTGCGAGATAGGTTTGCCAAAGGTCAGCCGTTCACTGGCGTATTTCAACGACGCCTCGAGTGACGCGCGCGCTATCCCGAGCGCTTGCGACGCGATACCGATTCGGCCGCCGTCGAGCGTCTTCATCGCGACCTTGAAACCTTGCCCTTCTTCGAGCAGCAGATTTTCACGCGGCACTCGCATATCGGAAAAACTCAACTGCGCGGAATGCGCGCCATGAATTCCCATTTTGTCTTCGACCCGCGTGACGGCCCACCCCGGCGTATCGGTCTCGACCGCAAACGCGCTGATCCCGTGATGACCCTTGTCGGGCTGCGTCATCGCAAACACGATCGCGACCTTCGATTGCGGCGCGTTGGTAATGAAATTCTTGGTGCCGTTGATCACATACGAGTCGCCGTCGAGCACCGCGCGCGTCTTCTGACCGGCCGCGTCGGAGCCGGCTTGCGGCTCGGTGAGGGCGAAGCATCCGAGCCAGCTGCCAGTCGCCATCTTCGGCAGGAAATGATCTTTCTGGCGCGCAGTGCCGAGTCCGAGAATCGGCCACGACGCGAGCGAGCAATGCGCCGACATGATGACTGCAGTGGACGCGCATTCGACTGCAAGCTCCTCGAGCACCAGCGAATAGGCGACGTGGTCGAGGCCCGCGCCGCCGTATTGTTCGGGAAGAAAGATGCCGAGCATTCCGAGCCGCGCAAGTTCGTCGATCGCTTCAATCGGATAGCGATGCGAGCGGTCGGCCTCGACGCCGATCGGCCCGAGCTTCTCGCGGGCGAAGCGGCGGGCTACGTCGCGAGCGCTGCGTTGAGCTTCAGTGAGTTCGAGATCCATCGCAATCCATTAGTAGCTCAGAGTGATGGGCGGGGTCGATAGAACGCCCTGCTGATTTTACATGGCGCTCTGAACGTTTGCTCCGATTTCACCGCGCGTGCGCAACGATCTTGATTGAAGGGCTGCGCGTGCGGAGGGTTTGCACGGTCGCTTGAGTCGGAGTGGCGTCCACCGTAACCGCGCCGTCGAGGTCCGTGCGCAACAGGATCGCGCCCGATTCGAGGTAGCGTTCGACGACTGCGGGCGCGGGAAAATGAAAGTTATTCAGATATCCGTCCGAGATCACTGCGGCTCGCGGACGCACTGCGGCAATGAACGCCGCGGTCGAGGAAGTTGCGCTGCCGTGATGCGGCACCTTGAGTATCGTTGCGTGAAGATCGGCGCGCTTTTCGAGTATCGCGCGCTCGCCGGCCGACTCGATGTCTCCGGTGAACAGGATCGAAATGCTCCCGTAGTTGAAGCGCAACACCATGGAGCTGTTGTTGTGCGACCTTGCGATGCCGGTGTCGCCGTTTAGAGACGAGATTGTAACGCCGCCGATCGCTGCTACTGGCGCGGTATCGCGCACCTGCACGATCGGAATCTTTGCGCGTTCGAGGTCGTCCATCAGGCGCGCGTAGCTGACGTCGAGGCTGGGCACGGTGGTCGTCCAGAAAGACTGCGGTGCGAAATTCATGGCGATAAAATCCAGGCCGCCGAAATGGTCGAGGTCGGGATGACTCAGCGCGAGGTAATCGACGCGCATGATCTTCTGCGACCACAAGTACTGCGCGACGATTCGCTCGCCCGCGTCGAAGCCGCCGTAAGAGCCGCCGGCATCGATTACCATCACGCGAGAGCCGGGGAANNGTCCAATAGCCCGCGTCAATCATCAGCACGACTGTTAGCGCGATCACGCATCGTGCGCGCCATCCGAATTTTGGCAGGCTTGCCGGAGCGGTCGCTGTGGCATCGCGCGAGCGCTTTGCGGTTATTGCTAGAGCGAGCGGGGCGAGCAACCAGAGCATCAGGAACGCGTAGGCGATTGTAAGTTCGAGAATCGTCGGCGTGAATATTCGGAACCACGCGAAGGGCCAATCGACGAACCATGCGGCGAGCCAGTTGCCGGCTGCGAGTGCGTTTGCGCCGAATAGCAGGATCGGACGCGCGAGCGGCTCTGAAATGAAACTCAGTGCGGCGGCGATTAGTCCGCTGATAGTTGCGCCGAACGCCATGATCGGCACCACGACGGCGTTTGCGGCGATTCCGACAATCGCGAACTGGTTGAAGTGATACGCAGTTAGAGGAGCGGTTCCCACCATCGCCCAAAACGAGACGGCGAGATAGCCGGCACCGGCCTCGAGATAACGCCATCGGATAGATGTGGGTTCGCCGCGTAACATGCCGAGCCGTTTGCGGCGCGCGAACCAGGCGGCAAAGCGGCGCATGCCGAGCACGATGGCAATCACCGATGCGAACGAGAGCTGAAATCCGATGTCAGCGGTCGAACCCGGCAGCGCGATGCAGATCACGATTGCGGCAAGCGCCAGCGATGCGATGGCCTCGCGCGAGCGATCGATCGCGACGGCCAGCATGTATGCGAGGACCATCACGAGCGCGCGCACCGTCGATACGTGATGTCCCGCGATCGACGCGTAACTGCACACCGCAATGATCGCGGCGAGCGCGGCAACCTTGTTTGCATAGCCGCGGTTTGCGAGCCCTGGCAGCAACATCATCGCGAGCCGCGCCAAGGCAAACATCGCGGCTGCCACGATGCTCAAGTGCAGGCCTGAGATAACCAGCAGATGCGCCATGCCGGTGCGTGCGAAGGTTTGCCGAAGCGGATCGCCGAT
>PMOH01000119.1:3080-11114 GCA_003161515.1 Deltaproteobacteria bacterium | reverse complement strand
TTCAGTGCGATTTCGGTCCGCGCGCCAAACCAAAGCGGCGGATGAGGCTTCTGTGCCGGCTTCGGCTCCATCGGAACGTCCTTGAAATTCCAGAAATCGCCGCTGACGGTTGCCTTGGGCTCAGTCCACAACGCCTTCATCACTTTGATCCCTTCGATGAACCGGCGCACGCGATGTTCGCGAGGTATTCCGAAAATCTCATGAGGCGTCGTGTCACCGCCGATACCGACTCCCACGATCAGACGGCCCCGGCTCAGCTGATCGATAGTCGCCAGCGTCTTCGCCAGCTCCACCGGATTGCGGACAACCGTCAGCAGCACCGCAGTGCCGAGGCGTATTCGCGACGTCAATCCTGCGACATACGTCAGCAGCGCCACCGGCTCGAGGATCGCCGCATCGGAAATCATTTGTTCCTGGACCCACAAGCTGTCGTAGCCAAGCGCTTCCGCGCGAACGACGAACTTGCGAATAAGCTCGACGTCGATATGCGACTGCTCGAAAGTCTGTGGGATCGAAATCCCGCACTTGGTGCTCATTATGCGAAGCCTCCTGGTTTACAGCTTCGTGAAACCGTCCGCGCTCCACTGCTCCGATCCAACTCCGTTGTGGACGAAGAACAGCCCGTCGGGATCGTACTTCTTTTTGATTTCAGCGAGGCGAGGGTAGTTGCTCCCCCAGTACGCCTCCTGGAATCCGTTCTCGAAGTAATTGCTCTCGCTCACGTACGCTCCCGGGTTCGGCACAATCGCGCGGAGCTGATCCATGCATTCATGAATGCGAGTTCTCGCCTTTCGGCCGTCGTCAACTGAAGGCTCATGCCCGGGAATTCCTGGATACGCCGGCCCCTGCGCGTTGCCCGCGATCGCGAGCGCGAACGCGTTCAGCACCGCCGGATTCGTCGCTGTATCTTTGGATCGCTCGAGCGCTTCGGGCGGCGCTCCTGCCAATCCCTTATTGAAGTGCAGTTCGAACCAAGCATGTCGAGAGGCGGCAAACAACGCGTCAGCGAGACGCTGCTGCGCGTCATTTTCGAGCAGCGACGCCGGCATCCACAGCGACTCGAAGCCCCAGATGAACCATGCGACCTGGCCGCCGTCGCCTTTCCACCACGCGTTGTTTGGCCCCGCGCCAGGCCGATTGTCGAAGTCCAAAACGGGCTGCGGAATCACGTGTTCGAGGGCACTATCGAGCAATCCGGTCAGGAGACTGCCGTTCGGATTGGGAAAGGCGATCTCAGGCCAATGCTCTTTCCACCATTGCACGTCCCACCAGTGCCGCGCCGGGATGCTTCCGATTGTCACTCGCCCCTTAAGCGAACAGTTGTGCGACGAATCCGCGACCCAATCCAGAAAAGGCTGCCAGATATTCTTCGCCTGCTCAGCGTCCAATCCGTGAGCGACCATTCTGATCTCGAGCGTGTTCTCGGGATTCACGTGAGCCTGCTCTCCCCAATGGTCGTTGAAGAGATGCTCCCGGTAGAAACTTACGAACTCGCGAATCAGCCCACGATAAGCATCATCCGACGCCGCTTTGACCGTGAAGTTGGCGGTGCCGAAGAACTCGGGAAGGTCGTGCACGCGCAATGTCATCTTACTCACCACGCCGAAGCTGCCNNGTGACCACTTCGGCTTCGAGCAAGCTTCCTGCGGCAGTTCCGTAATGCTTCGACTGGCTTCCAAAGCCACCGCTTTGAATCAGACCCCCGAGGCATACCGTCGTGCATCCACCACCCTGAACGTACTTGCCAGCCTTGGTCGTAACCGCGTCGTATGCCTGCATCCCGATTGTTCCAGCGCCGACAGTCACCGCCGGTTGCGGTTGCATGGTGCGCTCGCATCTATTCGGAACGAATGCAGTATGCATCTCGATATCGTGCATGTGCCGCGTCCAAATCAGGAGCGAGTCAGGCGCATTGGATGTGCCCTGATAGCTGTGACCGCCGCCCTTGACCACCAGCCGCAAATTATTCTCGCGGGCAAAATTCACCGCCGCCGCAATGTCACGTGCATTTCGCGCCGCGACCGCGTAAACGCTTGGCTTGGTAGCCCATGCATCAACCCATCCAAAGCTCTCGGTAAGCCCGGGCTGATCGCCGATGTAATATGGATTTCTCCAGTTCTCCAACAGAGCCTTGGCCGCAGCACTATCCGGATCAGTCTTGAGCACGGAAAGTGGAAAATCGACAGGAATCAAATTCCCGCCAACCGCTTCATTGAGTTGCTTCCAAGCCGCCTGCGACGGCCACCCAGCATCAGAAGGCCGCCGCCGCTGAAACTTCGCAGTCTGTGCGAGCAGCCGACGCGGCAAAACCGGAACGAGCGCCGCCGCCCCAATCGCCTTCAAAAATGCTCTTCGGTTCATCGCCGCTATTCACGAGACCCGTGCGGATGCCCTTACGCGCTCATTTGAATCGGGCTCATCGGCGGTTTCCAGACGCTCGACGTTTCTCTCATGCGTGGATCGGTCGATGTCGTAAAACATCAGGACCGCGATCGCAATCGCGCTGAACACCGTGACTATCGGAACGAAGACCATGCCGAGGTGACGTAAGGTCGCAGGATCCACCTGGCCCGGAGTCGCATGCTGCGGAAAGCTGATCCAGGCGAGCATGAGTCCGGCAAGGAAGGTGCCCAATCCGGTGACGCATTTTGATATGAGGCCGTTGGCCGCGAACAGCAAGCCTTCCGAGCGCTGTCCGGTTGAGACCGCCGCGTCTTCGACCACGTCCGCCATCATCGAGCTTACGATGATGAATCCGCTGAGCCCGAGGGTTGCGGCGAGGAAAGAGAAGACGAACACGATCGCGAACAACGCGCCGGTGCCGTTGGCCGGCAGAATCCCGATCAGGCGCATCGTGATCGGCGCGACCGAGGCGAACAGCGAGGCGAAGAAGACGCCGATCATCGACCACTTCTTTCCGAACCGCCGCGAGACTGCCGGCGCCAGCCCGACCCCGGCAAAGGCTGCGAATAGCGCGGCCGCCGCAAGATACGACATTTGCGCCGGCGTCAGTTCAAAGAAATACGCCGAGAGGTAAAAGTCGAGTCCCTGCCTCAGGCCCATCGAAACGGCGCCGATTACTCCCGAAATCGTCAGCGCGAGAAATGATCGATTGGTCAAGGTGCCGCTAAGCTCTCTGAACTTCTCACGCCATGTGCCCGGCACTCTCGGCGCATGGACCAGGCTCCCGATAAAGCGCTGAGTACCCACGCACGAGATAATGATCGACAGGAAAATCACGATGGCGGCGGCCAGCGCCGTTTCGCGGTACCCGACGCGGGACAGCAGGCCGAGCGGATGGGTCGCGTCTTTGCGCAGGAAGACCTGCAGCGCGAGCACCGAGATTCCCGCCCCGCCTAGTGTACCGAAGAAGAAGCGCGAACCCATCAGGCTGGTGCGCTTGTCGTAATCCAGCGTCAGTTCCGGTCCCAGCGCTGCGCTCGGGATTTCATAAAGACTCAACAGCACTCGCACCGTCATCAGCATCACGGCCATGTAGATAAGCAGATGGCCCTTGGTCCATCCGAGCGGCGGATCGAACAGGAAATAGAATGAGACCGCGGCCGGGATAGCGGAGGCATACATAAACGGATGGCGCCGGCCCCATCGCGATCGCGTGTGGTCCGACCATTCCCCAATCAACGGATCGCAAATCGCATCGAAAATCAGCGTTAGCGCCATCGCCGCGCCGACCCACGCCGCCGGTAGCCCGACCACCTGGTTGTAGAACAGCAGCAGGGCGGAAGTGAGCACAGTCAGATGCACTCCGAAGGCGATCGAGCCGACGCCGTACAAAATATTGGTCCACAAGGTGAGCGGCGGACGGCCCGAGGTTGAATCGTGATTCACCACGATCGTTCTCCGCGCAACGAACACTCGACGCCACCATCTACAAACAGGATTTGTCCCGTCATCAGCGAATTCTCCGGGCTCACGCACCACGCAAGGATAGCGGCCATCTGCTCAGGACGTCCGGGAAACCCGCCGCGCATCGGCACCATCCGTCCCGCCGTCGCTCTGCGCTCCGGATCCGACAGGATGTAGGCAGCGGCAGGCGTGTCGACAAAGCCGGGCGCGACCACGTTCAGAGAAATTCCGGCGCCGGCCCAATCCGGCTTGCCCGCGACTCTTCGACACCAACAGTTGAGCGCATGCTTGGAGCTGCCGTAAAGATCCAAAGGCCCCTTTCCCGCTGCGATCGCGTCTCTACCGGCGGCGATTGCCCTGGGTTCGTCCATACTCAAACAAGCCTCGATAAGTCCAGGATCGGTCGGTCCCAACGATGCAACCGATGACACCATTACGGCACGCGGCGCGTGACTCGCCGCCAGCATTGGGCGCAGTCCTTCGAGCGTCGCCACCGAACCGAAAAAATTCAACGCGAGCATGGTCTCTGCTGGGCCGCCACCGGCATTGGCGACGATCGCGTCGATCCTCGCTCCAGACAGGCGTATCACGCCGTCAATCAACTTCGCACGTCCTTCGATTGTCGCCAGGTCCGCAACGACATCCGCATCGTGTAGATCAGAACCAATGACCCGGCTTCCTCGTTCCCGTAGATACTGCGCGGTTGCCGCTCCGATTCCGGACGCGGCGCCTGTGACGACATACGTTCGATCCATCGCTAACGCTCCGATTCCTTCAGCCTCGAGTCTTGCGGTCTGCCTCTTAGAACGGATATTCTAAAACGAGCAGTTCAGTCAAGAGCAAGCGGGTTACTGAAGTAATGGCGTCGAATCGATCAAAACTCAAACCGCTGTCCCAGCCTGCGGTCGGGGTCCGTGGCTACCGGATACGCGATCTCGCCAAAGCCACCGAACGCCGTCGCGAAATCCTGATGGGCGCGGCGCGCGCGTTCGCACATGGCGGTTACGATGCGACCAACATGGACCAGATCGCGCGCGAGTGCGGATTGGCCAAAGGGCACATCTACCACTATTTCCGCAGCAAGGAGGAAATTTTCACCGAGATCCGGACCGATGCGGTGCGCCGGCTAATCGAAAGACTGACGGCGATCACGCCGCTAGCGACCAAAGATCCGGAATTGGCGCTGCGAAAGGCGATCGCCGCCGTGATCGCCAGAATCTTTGACGAGGAGGAACGTTACGAGCTGGGGTTGCCGGGCCCGGTGTCGCTCAGCGCGGAAAATCGAAAGCGCATTCGAACCTTGGGCAGGCGTTACGAGCAGATGTTCGCGAATATCGTGCACAAGGGAATCGACCAGGGAGTTTTCGTCCGGGGCGATCCGAAACTCATGACCTTCGTGATGTTGCGCGCGGCCTTTACTGTCGCCGACTGGTATCGCGAGGGCGGCAAATGGAAACCGCAATGGATCGTCGAGCAGGTTACCGAACAACTGGTCAGAAGCGTCCGGCAACCTGGTGCGCGCGATTGATCGAGTTCGCTGCGCGCTAAATTGTGCGGCGCAGAAAATCGAACATCTTGTCGAGTCCATTCTTGCATCCCGACAGCACGTCCATCTGCAGGAAGCCGTGCGGCATGTCGTCGAAGATCGCAACTTCGTGCCGGATGTCGGCGCGCTTGAGCGCCTCCGCCATCGACTGCGTCTCCGGCAGCAGCGTGTCCGCAGTTCCGCAAATGACGAAGCTCGGCGGCATCGCGCCCGCCTTCACCGCGCGCAGCGGACTGACGCGCGGATCCTCGAGAATCGCGGGATAACCCGCGCCCGCATACGCCTTGATCATTCCGTCGAACGCCTTGTTGGCGTCGCGTTTCATCTGCGCGGGAAAATCGAACAGCCCGTAAATCAACAGAGCAGCTTTCGGCTTCGCTGGGCCCGCGTATTTCTCCGATGCCAGCGATGTGACCGTCGCCGCAGTAAGATTGCCGCCCGCGGAATCGCCGCCAACCGCCAGCCGCGACGCGTCGCCGTTCCATCGCTTCGCGTTCTCGCCGGCCCACTTCACTGCATGCACGCAATCGTCGAGACCCGCGGGAAACGGATGTTCCGGTGCGAGGCGATAATCGACATTGATCGTCAGGTATCCGGCTTCTGCGAATTGCATGCCGAGTTTGCGATGCGATTTCGGACTGCCCCCGACCCATCCTCCGCCGTGCAGATAAACGACCACCGGATGCGGCCCGTTGCCCTTGGGCACGGCGACGTCGGCGGTGAGACCAGGCCGAATTTCGACGGCTTCATGCAGCGCGCCAATCTCGGGCAGATTCTGATTCATCATCGGCGCGAAGGTTTCCATCAGCGTCCGCAATCCCTGCACATCGGTAGGCATCGGAGCCTTGGCCAACATCTCAAGGTAGGAGCGTTCCTGTTCGGTCAGCATTTGGATCTCCTATGCTTACCTCGCCCGTTATTTCACGGGAGAGGAGGCCGGCCGCATCGCGGCCGGTAGGTGAGGGTGCTGTGGATCAACTGAAACGCGATCTACTGCTGTGCCGATGCGCCGACCGCCGCCTTCACCAGCGGCTCGAGCTCGCCCGACTCGTGCAGCTCGCGGATAATGTCGCAGCCGCCGACGAACTTGCCGTCGATGTACACCTGCGGAATCGTCGGCCAGTTGCTGTATTGCTTGATCGCGTCGCGCAGCTCCGGATCGCTGAGCACGTCGGCGGTTGCGTACGGTTCGCCGATCTCGTCGAAAATCGCGACGGTGGCCGCCGAGAATCCGCACTGCGGAAAACTGCGGTTGCCCTTCATGAAAATCATGATCTTGTTTTCTTTGACAGCCGCTTCGATCTTTTCGATTATGTCCGCCATTTCATTTCCTCTATCTGCGGTTCTGATATTGCGCCGGCGTCAGCGTCTTGAGTGTCAGCGCATGCACCTGCACCCGCATCGCGTCGCCCAACGCCTTATACACCAGTTGATGCCGTTCGATTAGACCTTTGCCCTCGAAACTTGGACTCACCACCAGCGCCTCAAAATGGTCTCCGCCGCCGGTATAGTCGCGCACTTCGACCTGCGCATCAGGAATCCCGCGCGCGATCATTGTCTCGATTTCCTTCGGGTCCATCACTGATCCGGCATCTTAACCCGCATCGCGCTTGTGAATCCACAAGGCGGCCCGACGATCACCGCACTTTGATTCGTCTGCTCCTTATCGCTTTCAACAAGGCATCGTAGTCCTGTTCAGTTTGATCGGCGTAGCTGTCCGCGAATTTCACGATTGCATCGTCGAAGGCATCGCTCGAGCCGAGATAGCCGGCAATCATCGCGGGGTCTCCGGTCCGCGCATGCGCCAACGCCAGCGCCCAGCCGCACGCGTCGGCGAAATAGGCAAGGTCAGAGGGATCCGTTGCATCGACCGGCATCGCTATCTTCATGTCGCGCAACTGCCGCACGTAAAATTGCCGGCCGCGCTGCAGCCCGACCATCCATCCCAGGAATATGTCGCTGGCGGCCTGCATCAGGCGCTGTCCATAGACCACGCGCTGTCCGTGCGTGGACGACAGGCTGCGGCCGGCGTACGGTTCCAGCACCGACGCGCGCGCTTCCTTGATTTGCAGAAACAGCGGCGCGGCCTGCACGTCCCGGAACAGCGCCACTTCGCAGAACGTGCCGACACTTCCGATGCCGACGACTTTGAACGCGACATCCAGCAGTTCGAATCGATCGAAAAGCACTCGATAGGAGGTTGCGAGCGAGTCGCGATAGCGCTTGAAGGTCGCCGCGGCTCGCCGCCGGTACGCCGCCTTGCGTTGACTCGGCAGATGATAGATCAGCGGCGGATGGTCCTTGATCTTAGTGTTCGCCCCGGCCGTCGAAGGCAGCAAAGTGATCGGCACAGTCTCATGCCGCGCGCGCTCGGCGGCTAGGCGGTCGCGCTTGCGGTTCTTCGGCCCCGGAACTCGCTCGATAAGTTCCTGAAAATCGATTCGCTGATACCACACCTCGAGCGACGGCATCTGCGCGTACTCGCCCAGATGCTCGCGGTAGGAGCGAACGGCCGATCGAACCGCGTCCTCCCGATTCCGGGATTTCGCGCCCGCGGATCGCCCCGCGACTTCGATACTCACGGTCAAGCGCTTGAGGTCCCATTCCCACGGCGCCGGCAA
>PMOH01000119.1:0-2999 GCA_003161515.1 Deltaproteobacteria bacterium | reverse complement strand
CCGCGCAGGAACGCAAACGGCGACTGCCGCATTCGCGCGTAACGAATCGGCAGGAGGGCGGGAATTCGTCCCGCGTCGGATTCGATCAGCAGCTGGATCGGATCGGGACGATTCGCCGACGCCGTCCATTCGCCATGGCCCTTGCGCGGAACCTTGTCGCGAAGCCGGCGACCAGCTTTCATGCGCTGCGCAATAGAAACGTGACTCAACCTGGCCATCAAGCTGTCCCCCGCCCGCATCTTAGGAAAGCCCGGTCGATGCCAGCAACCCGCCCTCCAGCCCCGCTTGTGTTAGACGCGCCATAACGAGATAACTCCGAGTCTCATTAGCCATTGGGGGAGCGGTCGATTAAGTCATCGAGACAACGGCGGATCGGCCCGCGGTGTTCGCGCCATCTGCATGCGATAGCGGCGATCGCGATTGCGCTGGCGACGATTCTGAATTTTGGCCGCGTCGCATACGCGCAGGTCGCAGATGCCAAGCGTCCCGCGGTCCGGGTAGCGCCGAAGAAAATCAATTTCGGCAAGCTTGCCGCCGGCCTGACGAGCACTCCGCACACCGTCACGTTCACCAACAAAAGCGACGCCGATTTGCCAGCTCCGAACATCGCGGTCAGCGGCATCGGTTTCAGTTTGAGCCCGTATGTATGTCCCGGCATCTTGTCCCCGGGCGGCAGTTGCCCGGTCTCGGTCACGTTCAATCCGCCATCGAAGCGCAAGTTCCACGGCACGCTGACTTTCAGCGACGGCGGCGCCAAGAGCCCGCAGAAGGTGAAGCTGAGCGGAGTCGGTCTGGCTGCGGTTGCGACCCCTACCCCGACCGCGACTGCATCGCCCACTCCGACCGCGACTGCCACCGCGACGCGGACATCGACGGCGACCCCAACTGCCACCGCGACGACCGCCACCAAGACCCCAACGCCGACGCCGTCCGCAACTGCCACCGCATCGGGGACGCCGACGGCATCTTCAACACGCACCGGAACCGCGACCGCGACTGCAACTCAAACGCCGACCCCTACTGCGACTTCCTCGCGCACTCCAACTTCGACCACGACCCCGACGGCGACCGCCACTGCGACCGCAACACCTACACAGACTGCCACGCCGACCATGACCCCGACCGCGACGCCCACCGCGGTCTTCAACGTCGTTTTTGTGACATCAGCGACCTTCAATGGCAACTTTGGCGGTCTAGCCGGGGGAGACACGGAATGCGCGAGCCTGGCCACATCGGCAAAATTGCCGAGTGGAACCTACACGGCCTGGCTCTCGACCGAGAACAACTCGGTGAGCTTCGTGAACGCTTCCGACAGACTGGGCTCCGCGCGTGGCTTCGTCCGCCCGGACGGTCAACCGTTCGCCGACACGGTTTCAAACATCACTGCTGGCAGGATCTTGAACCCGCTCAGCCTCGATGAAACCGGCAGCGACATTGGAGGCGTTGGTTCTTTTGTTTGGACGGGCACGACCAACGCGGGGACAGTGGCTGGCGGCCCTTCACCTAAACCGATCCTGGCCTGTGGCAATTGGACATTCAGTGATTCGTCGGACATGGGCGCGTTCGGAATAATTGGCGGCCCAGGCGTGTGGAGCGATGGCGGCTTTCTCGGCGATGGTCAACCTTGCAACTTCGATTACCACCTGTACTGCTTCGACACCTCCCACATCAGTCCGCTTACTGTGACGGCTGCCCCCGGGCGCCACGCATTCGTGTCCAAGGGTTCTTTAGACACCACCATGGGTTTGCCCGGAGGCGATACCTTATGCCAGGACGAGGCGAACGCCGCAGGTTTGGCGAATCCCACGCACTTCCTGGCGCTGCTCTCCACATCGACGGCGTCTGCCGCATCGCGCTTCAATCTGTCGGGGCCTCAGTGGGTCCGGCCCGACGGTATCAAAATCGCCGACCCCGCCACGCTCGCGGCGGGCAGCGCTCTCGACAGCGGCATCTGGCAAAATGCCGACGGCACCTACCTGACCACGCAAACGTACGTGTGGACAGGGTCTTCGACTCCATCAACAACCGGCACAACAGCAGAAACATGCACCAATTGGACTACCAACTCGGCTGCGGTAAATGGGGCTGTGGGCTTGAGCAATTTAGCGAACACGGCATGGTGGAATTCTGGAGATCAAAGCGGATGCAACGCCGCACTCTCGGTTTACTGTCTGGAGAACTAGCTCGCTCCTCATCACTAAAAATTAGCCTACTAGCTTGATCGTCAAACCGGCCCGCCTTTACTTGTAAATGTGATGGAACCCATTGACAGCGCATCGACGGCCGAAGATCTGCGGCTGCTCCAGGTTGGTATCGACACGATGTTCGTCATGTCGGCGTCGGGGCGTATCGAGCGCGAGAACGATCCCGATCGCTCATCCGGGCCGCGCGTGTTCTTTGCTGGCTGTCCGTTCGGCAACCTTACCCGCGTCCGCTGCGACGTGGACGATCAGGTCGCGATGCGCATATTCGAGGCTGCCGCCAAGGAGCCTCCATGGCGCGATCCTGACGCGACGCCGGCGTGCGCGGAGAAGATCGTCGAGCTGTTATCCGACGGCGAACCAGCGGCTGTCTCGACGGCGCTCATCTACCAGCTTCCAAACGGGCTTCGATACGAACACCCGGGCGCGATTGTGCGCGGCGATTCCGACGAGGGCCGCCAGATGCTGGCGCGCCTCGCGGATCGCGGAATGCCGGATTACATGCAGACCGCGGGCTTCAAGGGGGCAGGGGACTTCTGGGAGCCATGGTGTGTCGCGCTGGACGGCACTGAAATAGCGGCGATGGCGTTCGCGGCGCGCCTCGGAGTCTCGGGCGCCGAGCTCGGCGTCTATACATTTCCAACATACCGCGGCCGTGGACTCGCAGCCGCAGTCACCGCCGCGTGGTCATCGATGCGCTCCCTCAATCAGCACGCACTCTTTTACAGCACGTTCAAGTCCAACCGATCCTCGCAGCGCGTAACGACCCGCTTGGGCCTTCGTCTTATAGGGACAAGC
>PMOH01000058.1 GCA_003161515.1 Deltaproteobacteria bacterium | reverse complement strand
ACGTGGCCGTTGATGTCGTCGGGCTTGCTCGGCCCGCTGGGACCTTTAGCGCCGTCGAGCAGCATCATGGTGCTCTCGCTGATCTCGCCCGCATGGCCCGCGCCGACGATTCGCGAGACCAGTTCGCCGTCGCGGTTGATGAACAGCGTGGTCGGGATCGCCTCGACTCCCATCGTGTCAACCAGCCGCTCGTCGGCCATCGCGATCGGGTACTTTATCCGAAATTCTTCGACGAACGGCGCGACCGCCTTCGCGCCGTCGCCCTGGATCATGTCGCATGAGACGCCGATTATCACCAGCCCGCGTGATTTGTTGTACTTCCGGTAGAGCGAGACCAGCTCCGGAATCTGCTTGCGGCACGGGCCGCACCAGGTCGCCCAGAAATCGACGATCACCGGATGGCCGCGGTAGCTGCTCAGGTCGATACTCTTGCCGTCGAGGCCGGGCGCGCTGAAATTCAGGCCCTGCGGCGCCGGCGACGCATTCGCTTGCGGCGTATCCAGCCGGAAAAGCGGCTTGCGCTCCTCGCCGCGCTGGGCGAAGTTGAAGAACAGAGCGCCAGCGATCAGTGCCAGCGCGACTGCTATGCCGACCGTGCGCAATAACAGTTGCCGGTTGTTCATACCTGCTCGATAACAGTCGCGATCCCCTGGCCGATTCCGATGCACATCGTCGCCACTCCGAGCGCGACTCCGCGCCGGCGCATCTCATGCGTCAACGTCACGACCAGACGCGCGCCCGAGCATCCCAGCGGATGTCCGAGCGCGATCGCGCCGCCGTTCACGTTGAGACGCTCTTCGTCGATCTTGAGATCGGTGTTGCATGCGAGGACTTGCGCACCGAACGCCTCGTTGATTTCGAACAGGTCGATGTCGCCGATTTTCAGTCCCGCGCGCGCCAATGCCTTATGCGTCGAGGGAACAGGACCCCATCCCATGATTTCCGGACGCACNNGTCACCTGGCCGTCCGGCTTGAAGGAAGGCTTGAGCCCGGCGAGCTTTTCCATCGTCGTTTCCGCGCGCGGACCCTGATCGACGTCAACCACCTGTCCGTCGGGCAATTTGACGGGGACGATCTCTTCCTTGAAGCGTTCACGAGCCGCGACCGCACGCATGTTCGATCGCAGCGAGAATGCGTCCGATTGTTCGCGCGTAATTTTGTACATGTCGCCCAGCCGCTCAGCCGTCATGCCCATGAAAAACATGTCGCGCGGAAACATATCCATCAGCTTTGGATTGGGCAGGATTCCCGAGCCCATCGCGACGTGCGTCATGTGCTCGACGCCGCCGGCGATTGCGACCTCGCCCGCACCGGTCATTATTTCCTGCGCCGCGAAGTTGACCGCCTGCAGACTCGATCCGCATTGACGATCGATGGTGGTGCCCGCGACTTCGACCGGCAATCCCGCGAGCAGCCCGATCATGCGGCCGACGTTCAGGCCCTGCTCGCCGGTCTGATTCGCGCATCCCCAGACCACGTCCTCGATCTCTTTGGGATCGAGCTTCGGATTTTTCTCGAGCAGTCGGCGGATACAGATCGCGCCCAAATCGTCGGCGCGGATATCCTTGTAGTAGCCCTTGTCCTTGCCGGCTTTGCCAATCGGCACCCTGACTCCATCGACGATAACAACTTCGCGCACGATGCTCTCCTTTGATGGCGGTCGCGCCGTTAGTGCGCGCCGCAAATCGTTAACTCTATATGATACTACGTCGCCGCAATTCCGATAGTCGTAAAGTGTCGTAGCCGAGCACGCTCGACAGCACCTCGTCGGTGCTTTCGCCCAGCCGCGGCGCGCGGGTCGAGGGAATATCGGTATCACCGGCGCTCTTAAGGGGCGAGCCCGGCACGATCAGGCCGTCAAACTCCGGATGATCGGCGTGGAGAATCATGTTGCGCGCGGCGAGATGCGGATCGCGGGTCACTTCCTCGACGTTGGCGATCGGCGCGCACGGCACCGATGCATCAGAGAGCAACCGGAGCCAATGATCTCGCGGATGCGTCGCGAATACGCGGGCCAAAATTGTCTCGAGCTCCGGATGGTTCGCGGTGCGATCGGCATTGGTCAGAAATCGCGGGTCATCCTTGAGCTGCGGCATCGCGATCGCGTCGCAGAAACGGAGCCAGATAGCCTCGTTGCCCGCGCCCATCACAAAGTAGTCGTCGGCCGCGCGAAACTGCTGGAACGGCGTGATCGACGGATGGCGCGTGCCGATCCGTCCCGGAATCCTGCCCGACACCGAGTAGCGCGCAAGCGCGTCCTCGAGCATCGCGACCTGGCAATCGAGCATCGCGATGTCGACGTGATTGCCGACACCGTCGCGGTCGCGCACGCGCAATGCCGACATGATCGCAATCACCCCGTACAGCGCCGCCGACAAATCGCCGACCGACACGCCGCATCGCACCGGCTCGCCGCCCGCATTTCCGGTGATACTCATGGTGCCGCCGAGCGCCTGCGCGACGATGTCGTAAGCCGGCGCCGACGTCTTGGGCCCGGTCTGCCCGAATCCGGAAATCGAGCACAAAATTATCTTCGGATTGGCGGCTTTGAGCTGCGCGTAGCCGACCTTGAAACGATCCATCGTGCCCGGCGAGAAATTCTCAACCACTACATCAGATTTCGCCGCCAGCTCGAGGAAGACTTTGGCGCCGTCTTCAGTACGCAAGTCGAGTGTGACGCTGCGCTTGCCACGATTGACACTGTAGAAATATCCCGAGTCTCCGGACGGCATCATCGGCGCAAAACTGCGCGAGTCGTCGCCACGCCCCGGCACCTCAATTTTAATCACCTCGGCGCCAAGGTCCGCCAAATTCATCGTGCAAAACGGCCCGGCCAAAACCCGGGTCAAATCCAGAACGCGAACCCCGCGCAGCGGCTGTTGATCGATCATCGAGATAATCCTTGGTGCAAAGTGTTGGGCCGCGGAACTGAATAATTGAAGTTATGCTTTAACATAGCGCCGGGCTAGCGGCGGCGGGGTCTGGGTTCGCGGGCGCGCATTGCTTCGGCTGGGGTCATTATCAGGCGCGGCTCCTCTTCGGCTTTCTGCTGTTCGGCGGCCGCGACCGTGCCGAGTTGGGTGCGGATGAAAGCCTGAAAGAAAACTGACTTCGTCACGTCGATCCCGTCGCGAAGGCGGGCGGCGGCGGCCGCGGCCCATCCCGCCTGATCGCGGCGACCGACTCGCGCGAGGTAGTACGCGATATCCTCGAGACGCCGCTGGATTCGCTTGCCGTTGTCGCCGCTCAGGAGTTCGCCGGTCGCGCGATCGATGACCGCATTCACGCGCTCCTGCTTGTGGACCGGACTCAAGACAATCACGCTCTCGCCGGCCTCATTGATTTCATCGACGTATCGCTTGAGCAAAGCGTCGGGCAATCGCCATTCGAGTAGTTCGGGTTCCTTGAGCAGCTCGACTGACGGCTCGGCAGCAACTTCGGCGGCGAGCTCGGTATAGACAGGATGCGTCAGCTCGGTCGGCGGCGGTGACGAGATCAACTCTGCGCGCAACGCGAGGAAGTTTCCGACCTGGCCGCGGCGCGACTCGGGCGTGTTGCGCCATGCCTCGCATACGATGAAGTCGGCGACGCGCCAGTCGCCATCGACCAGCTTGACCTGCGCGCGACGCTCGAGCTCGTCGCGCTCAGATTTCAGCTCGCGCCGGGAGAGATGAGAGTTCTGCGCGCCGACGAGACCCTCGCTCTCGGAGATCAGCGCCCACATACGCAGCAGGCCACCCTGCACGCGCGGCTTCACGATCCACACGATGCGCGCGCCTTCGCCGTCGATCGGCGAGAGCATCGCCTCGATTTCCTTTTTTTCACCGTCTGTGTCTTGCGGGGTGGTGGCGGCTGGAGCAGAGCTTGCGGGCGCGTCGATGCCGTGCTGCTTGAGCTTGTAGAGCGCGCGGCGAACTTCACGACGCAATGCGCCGACGGCGCCGGCTTCCATCTCGATGAGCATCGCGGCTGCGCCGGGGTCGGCAATCCCGCCGAGTGCGCGCGCGATTGCGACGTCCGTGACAGTGGGCTTGCCCCTGAGTTCGCGCAGTTTTGCGATCGCGTCGGCAGGCGCGGCTGCGGGGTCGAAACCTGCCGCGAGCAGCTTGGTGTCGTCCGGATTGATGTCCCGTGAAAAACTCAAATGGATGCCGATGGCGAATTCGTGGGAGCCTATGCGCGCGCTCGCTGAACTGTCAAGTTTCTCACGTGAAAAACCTCGAAGCAAAGTTCCGGCTGTCGGATCATGCCGAGGCCGAGGCGCGTGCGAGCGCGATCGGATACACCCAGCGCGCGATACTTCATCAGCGCGACACGTTCTTTCGCGTCGCCAACGGCAAGCTGAAGCTGCGCGAGGAAAATGGCAGCGCGGTTCTCATCTACTATAATCGCGACGAGAGCGGCCCGCTGATGATTAGCAACTACGAGATTGTGAAGGTCGCCGATCCGCCGCGGACGCTGCGAATTCTCGCCGCCGCGCTCGGACCGATTGCGGTAGTCGAAAAAGTCCGAAGCCTGATGATGCGCGACAACGTCCGGTTGCATCTCGACAAGGTTACGAATCTTGGAGAGTTCGGCGAGATCGAAGCGGTAATTGCGGAAGGCGACGATCCCGAGCGCAGCCGCGATGCGGTGAACGAAATCCTCGCAGCCCTCAACGTCGGGAAGGCCGACCTGATCGACGTGTCTTACTTCGAGATGCTCGCGAAGCCCTAGCCTTTGTTCAAGGCCCGCGAGTGCTTCACATAGGTCGCGAACTCACAGAGCGGCGGGCTAGTTTCTGTGACATCTGCACTATCAATATTCGGGCGAGACTCAGCCGCATTGAGACGCGCTCCAACGCCGCCTCGACGCGTCCCACGGGCGACTTTCTTCGCAGATCGGCCTTCAAATCGAGTTCGTCGAGTTTCGCCAGTGCCTTCAGGCGCATGGTCTCGGCCAAGTAATTTATGTTCGGTGTAGTCAGTTCGTTTGATGGCGGCGCAGTGGGATTCATCGCGGCGCGAATCTGGCGCAGCATAAACAGCAGGTCGTCCTTGCTGGTCAAAGTTCCGAGCAGCGATGCGCGCGACAATTCCTGAAACTCCTCGGCGGTCACACCAAGGGCTGCGTTAGTCTCGCGGTCGGCACAAAACTCGGCGAAGATTCCGTTCGAGTGCGATTGATCATCAGTTGAATGGTCCGAGATCTCCGATTTCTTAAAGTCTTTGAAATCCGACATCAGCGATCCTCCCACTAAAGACGCCCAAAGTTTACGGCCACTTTCATCTGTTTTGATGTTTCCAAGTGTGAAATTCCAATCAGATTAAGGTTGTCTAGTATCTACAGATGACCTGAATCTGTCAAGGAGTGTATATAATCATACAAATAGGCATTGCCGGCAGCGGGTACCGAACCAAACAGACGCCGGCGGGGGGCTTAGATGGAAGCGCTGAAGATTGCGTCGGCGCCGGTGGATTCGAGGGCACTGTCCACGAAGTTGCGGTCGGCGATACTGAGAGTCTCGCGAGCTTCGCGAAGCCACTTGAGGCATTTGCCCTGATACGGAAACGGCTGCTGCACCCACGCCAGGCCGTCGATCTCGCATCGCACTTCACTTGCGCGATTCGCCAGCGCGCGGGCGTTTGCGATCAGAAAGGGGGCATAGACGCGGCCGACTTCGACCAGGAACGGGAGCAGTGCGGATGCGGCATCCTCGCGCGAGGGCCACGCAACGTTCTCGACGTCCAGCGCCGAGAGATCGGCGAGATGGGAGACCCATGAGACGACGCGCGGCGCTTCGGCGGCTGCGACCGCGGCGGGAGTGGGATCGAAATGCGCAAGCTGGCTCAACTGGCCAAAGAAACCGAAGTCGCCGGCGCCCGGACGCGCCCCCATGAGGAATCGATTGCCCGCGACGAGATGCGCGTCGAGCAGGCTCAGTAAGCGTCGGTAACTCGTCTCGATGACGACTGTCGTCACGTCGTTCGATCCAACCACTCGCAGCCGCTCGATCTGACGCTCGGCAATGAAGCGCGCGGTCCGGGCCAGCGTCTCGCGACTCATCTGCGGATCGCGGTCGAGCGCGAGCACGTGCGACGCCTTGTGTATGTCAGCCGCATACTTCCATCGATAGTGGAACATCGGCTTGGTGAGCCATTCGTCGGCGTAGTCCTCGAGCAGTGCGTCGAGAAATGCGATCGCCGGATCGGGCGGGACGATCGAGCGCGCCGGGAACATCTTCTCGAGCCGCCGGATTTGAAACGTCGAATCGATCATCGCTTCATCGGCGCGTCCATCCTCAGCGGGGAAGACGAGCACCGGAATAAGCGCGACGGGGACTTCGGGGATGCCGACGTCGTCGGTCGATCCGCGCATAATCCAGGTGAAGGGAATACGCCGAAAGCGCAATAGGGCGCGCATTTTGCGCGAGTAGGGCGAGCCGAAGCCGCCGACTAGTTTTAATGGGGTCATTTCAAAAGAACCGGGATTCTTCGCTTCGCTCTAGAATGACACAAGGACGGAATGAAGCTCGAGCTTCATACATCTCGCTTGATTCATGGTTGGGGGTGCGTCGGCTGGCGTCCAGAAAGATCCGGGGTCCCTCGGCTTCGCTCGGGATGACACAAGAAGAGCCGAGACGATGAAGTGTTGGTCGACGCCAGCAACCTAACCCCTACCCGAGCGGGAAGGGGAACCGGATTTATGTGTGAGAGCAAAAGAGCTTCGCCATTTTGCGATTGATACTGGGTGCAGGGGTCACCCGTGCCCAAGGAGGTGCGGAACCCACGGTGGGTTCCGCATTCAATCAAGTGATTTTCCCTTCCCCTTATGCCGGCGCCTCGACCGGCAGTTTCGGATTCCGCTCAGGCGGAAGATTGTCATAGAGGTCGGTGCGCAGGTCGGACTTCAGCTTTGCGTACGCGGGATCGTTCCATAGATTGCGCCATTGCATCGGGTCTTCGCGCAGATTGTACAGCTCGCCCTCGGTGCCGTCGTAGCGGATGTCGAAAATCTCGCCGCGCGGCGCGAGCATCGGCGGAATGTTGGCGAGGTCGAAGCCGACGTCGCGCGTCGATTTCTCGTAAACGGTCAGCGTGTAGCCGTCGCGGTAGATACTCCGCAGATGCATCCCGATGGCGGCGAACTGGCTGTCCCATTCCGTGATGACCCGCTCGCGGCCACTGCCCGGCGCGATGGGTAGCGGCTTTCCTTGCATCCAGTCGGGGACCGGGACGCCGGCGATTTGACAGAACGTCGGCGCGAGATCGAGTTGTCCGACCGGCTCCGCGATTTCGTCGTGCGCGACGTTGGCCGAGGGCGCCGGGCGCCAGATCATCGGCAGTCGCATCAACGCGTCAACGTGATACGGGCCCTTGTAGAGCAGGCCGAAGTCGCCTTGCAGCTCGCCATGGTCGGTCGTGAAGATCACGTCGGTACGTGATTCCCATCCGCGCTCGGCGATTCGCGCGAGCACGCGGCCGCATGCCTGGTCGATCAATTCGTTCTCGACGTGGGTCAGCGCGTTGACTTCGCGAATCTGATCTTCGGTGAGCTGGCACGGGATGAAGCTGCCGGGACCGCCTTCGAAATTGCGGAAGCGTCCCTCGTACCAGTCGAGCCAATGGCGCGGCTTGCCGGACAGAATTTTTTCGATCTTTTCACGAGAGCCGGGGTAGCCGGCGGGCAAATCGAGATCGCGCCAGTTGATTCGGCGCGCCTCGTCCTGCGGCGGATCCCACGGATGATGCGGGTCGGGGAAGCTCATCCAGACGAACCAGTTGTCGTCGGGATCGAGCGAGTCGAGATACGCAATCGTGCGCGCCGCGACCCAGTCGGTATGGTAGTGCTCTCGCGGAACGGGATTGTACTTCACTTCGGGCGCGCCGGTGTCGCCGCCGGGGAGCGCGCTCAGAATCGGCGCGAAGCCGCTGATCTCGTCGGGAAAGTTTTTCTGCAACCACAGCGAATAATGCCATCCGCC
>PMOH01000336.1 GCA_003161515.1 Deltaproteobacteria bacterium | reverse complement strand
TCAATATCGGTTCGATCTACGGGCGCGAGTCGGGCGGCCCGCTCACTTACAATGCGTCGAAGGCGGCGCTGCATTCGTTCACCAAGATGCTCGCACGCGAGTACGCGCCGAAAAATATCCGCGTCAACACGATTGCAC
Source organism: Deltaproteobacteria bacterium (assembly GCA_003161515.1). GTDB lineage: Bacteria > Desulfobacterota > Binatia > Binatales > Binataceae > Binatus. The sequence continues at coordinate 4,143 of PMOH01000336.1, read as the reverse complement.
CCGGCTCGATACTCACGGCCGGCGGAATTTGGGAACAGCTGTTTCGCGAGAATCCAGCGTTCGAGAAAGATTTCATCAGCCACGAGATGCCGGCTGGACGTCTCGGCCGTCCCGACGAAATCGCGTATGCGGTCGTGATGCTCGCGTCGCCGCGTGCAAGCTGGATCACGGGCGCGAATATCCCGGTGGACGGCGCGCAGGGACGCTCGATCCTCTGATGCTTTTTCAGCGTCTCGTCCTCACAATAGCAGCCCTTATTTTCATCGGGTGCAGCTCGCCGCTGCCGAGCACCGAACTTCCGCCCGCGCGATATATCCAGGCGGCGCCCGAGTTTCCCGGCTTTCACGATTACCGCGGAATTGTCGATCTGCCGATGAAAGCGTCGGGGATGGATCAATCGGGAATCGCGGACCTCGCCAAGACTTCGCAAATCGATTTCATTTTTCTTGCCGACCGCGTCCAGCCGGGTGACACCGACTTCGGAATCGCGGGGTTCACCAGCGACATTCTCTTTATTGCGGGCGGCGCGTTCGACGTCGGCGGCAGCCAAATCATCGGCGTGAACCTCCACGAGCCGATCAAGCCCAACCTCACGCCGAACGATTTGATCGCCGCGATTCACGACCAGGGCGGTCTTGCGATTGCGGCCGACCCCGCGAAGTTTGCGTCGTCGGAAGACTACGCGCTGGCCGATGCGATGGAAGTTTACAACGCGCGCTCGGCGTGGCTCGCGCAACCTCCGACGACGCTCTACTTTCGTGCGATCTTTTTCGGCACCGATCATTTTCTCGCCGGCCTCGACCTGCGCCCCGATGCGAACCTCGCGCTCTACGATCGGATAACGACCGGCGCGCGGGTCGTGATGCTTGCCGGGATGGGCGCGGCCGACAACTTGAACGTCCTCGGCGCGAAGGTCGGAACCTTGCCTCAACTCTTTCTGTTTTGCACGACACACCTGCTCGCGCGCGAGCGCGACGCGGCGCCGATTCTCGAAGCGCTCCGCCTCGGACATTCGTACGTGAGTTTCGACTATCTCGGCTACGTCGGCGCGTTCGCGTTTTTCGCCCGCCTCGGCGACATAACCACGATGATGGGCGACGAAGTCCACCTCGCGCCCGGACTAACGCTCAAGACCGAGCTCCCCGCGCCAGCCGATCGAATCGCGATGTATCAAAACGGCGCCGAAGTAATCTCAGCCGACAAAGCCTCGACGCTCGAGTTCGCGCCGAAGTCCCCAGGCGCATACCGAATCGAAGCCTACCGCAGCGGCAAGTTGTGGATCCTGTCGAATCCCGTGTACGTGCGATGAGAAAACGGACGCGAGGAACTTAATTGAATGTGGAACCCGCGGTGGGTTCCACACCTCCTTCGGCAGGGGTGACCCCTGCACCCCGGTGAAAAGAAAATCGAAAAATGGCGCGGACGCCATTTTGCTCTCAGTTTCTTTTTTCACCTGGGAGAGGGCGATGGGAATTTACCTCTCCCTTCGGGAGAGGTCGTGCGGCGACACTCGTGTCGCGCACGGGTGAGGGCGTTGTCATTGTGATGTGAATGCGGGCGCCCTCACCCGCGCCCAAGGCGCGTCCTCTCCCGAGGGGAGAGGTGTAGGAGGCCGTGACCCTGAAAGATTTACGGACGAAATGAGCGCCTCCACCGCCCCGTACCACCACAAACTCTACAAAATCTCGACTGGCCGGCTTCTTGCTGCTCTCCCGGTATGTACCCGATGGAGGCTACTTAGAATGCGATCTATCAAACGTATGGCAATTATCCCGGCGGCGATCGCCGCGTGCGGAATCGTGAGCGGATGCTTCTCGTACCACCGGACCGTCGATGAGACGACGGCGCCAGCCCCGGTGGTTGAAACGGTTCCCGCGCCGGTAGCGGTGGTGCCCGCGCCTATCGTGACCACACCGCCTGTGACCACGAGTTCGACTACTACTACGACGACCGATGCCGGCCCGGCGGTGGTTGAACGGCAAAAGACGACGACCTACAGCACCACGCCTTACTAATTTGGCGTGAGCGAGACTACCGTCAGCGCGCGTACGATTTCGCGATCCGAGTCCGTCAGCTGATCGAGCACATCAGCGAATGGCCGGTCGCGGAATCGACGCGCACCCTGACGGTATTGCCCGCGGGAATTCCTGAAGCTGCAAAGATCGCGGTCTTGAACTGCGGCGTCTTGCCCGACATCATCCCGCCGCCGCGTCGCGCGGGTCCTTCGACCAGTACCGGGAATTCGCGGCCGATCATTTCGTGATTGCGCGCGAGCGACATTTCTTCCTGTAGAGCGATTAGGGCCGTCAGCCGGCGGCCTTTTTCTTCTTCACTGACAGAATCGCCGAGCCGAAACGCGCGGGTATGTTCGCGCACCGAATATTTGAACATGAAGGCTGAGTCGTAGCCGACCGAGCGCATCAGCGCGGTCGTCGCCTCGAAGTCTGACTCGTTCTCGCCATGAAAGCCGACGATGATATCGGTCGAAAGCGCGATGCCAGGAATTGCCGCGCGCACGCGCGCGACCAGGTCGAGATATTCCGCAACCGTGTAGCCGCGTTCCATCGCAGCCAGGATTCGGTCCGAGCCTGACTGCAACGGCAGATGCAATTGCGGCTGGACTTTCGGCTCTGTCGCCATCGCCTCGATAATCGACTCGCTCATGTCGCTCGGATGCGGCGACGTGAAGCGAATCCGATCGATCCCATCGATTGACGCGATCATCCTGAGTAGCGCGCCGAAATCGACGTCCCCGAATCGGTAAGCGTTGACGGTTTGCCCGAGCAGCACGACCTCTTTCACGCCGCGCGCCGCCAGTTCGCCAATCTCGCGCATCAGGTCTGACGGCGGAATCGAGCGCTCGCGGCCGCGTACGTATGGCACCACGCAGAACGCGCAGAATTTGTCGCACCCGCGCATCGCAGTGACGTAGGCGCGCACACCGCCGCCGTATTCCGGGGTGATATCGGCATAAGTCTCAGCGCGATCGAGGCGGACATCGATAGAAGCGTCAAAGCCCGCGCTGCCAATCATCTCAGGCAGGCGTCGATAGCTGTCCGGCCCCGCGACGACGTCGAGGAACGCGGCCTTCTCCATGATCGCGACGCGATTGTGCTGCGCCATACATCCGAGCAGCCCGATTTTTACTTCCGGCCGCGAATTTTTCAGCCGCGCCAGCTCGCGCAGCCGATGCAGCACCTTCTCTTCGGCATGCTCGCGAATGGCGCAGGTGTTGAGTAGGACAACATCGGCGTCTTCGACGCCGTTCGCAGTAACGTAACCCGCACGGCGCAAAACGGCGCTGACCGTTTGCGAATCGGCGACATTCATCTGGCATCCGTAAGTCTCGAGATAGACCCGCGGGCGCGCAGGATTGGCAGCGTGATCGTTCATAGGACGAGTGGAAATCTTAAGCTACGTCGTCACGTCGATACAACGCGGAATAACGATGACGCCGGCGCATTTGTGGAGCGCTGCGCGATTTTCAGAAACCGGAACCGGCTTCGCGTACGCGAAGCTGTCCGAGATCCTTCCAGCCGCTCGCCTTCGCTCGCTCCGTCAGGATGACAAAGGAGTAATCGCGTTCGCCTCGCTTCGTTAGAATGATAGGACACTCTTGCCGCGAATCGTTGCGATACTTAAATTTCTGCCACGACTCCTATGCCACAGAATCGCAGGCCATCGTTCGAGCGGATGGAAGCCACTTTGCTGGCGTGTCCGCAATGCAAGCGCGCGGTCAAGGTGCGAAAGCGGCTGCTGCTCGTGCTACCGAGTGGCGACAAGTACCTGTACGTATGTCCTGACTGCGGCTCGACCTGCGGCGAGACGATCGAGACCCCGCCTCCGATCGCGCGATGAGGAAGTTGATTTTAATGAAACCCGTCCTTGGGTTTCACGCTTTCCTTGGGCAGACGTGTTCTTCGACAGCGACGATGCGCATGTTCACACTCACCACGGAAGCGTCTGGCCGAGGTAATTCAGATACTGAAGACCCGCTTTTCCGGCCTGCGCGTCCATCGTATTCGCGAGATTCGGTATGCTTTCCTCGACGCTCAGACGCGCTTCCGGGCCGCCCAGATCGGTTCGCACCCAGCCAGGCGCCATGAGCAGTAGCGTTCGCGGATCATCGGCGTGGCGGGCGGC
>PMOH01000196.1 GCA_003161515.1 Deltaproteobacteria bacterium | reverse complement strand
CCGGCTTCGCGTGCGCGAAGCTGTCCGAGATCCTTCCTGCCGCTCGCGTTGCTCGCTCTGTCAGGATGACACGGGAGGCCCGCGTTGCTCGCTTCTTCGGATGACAAACGCTGCGGATACTCAGAGACTCTCTCGTGATGATGCAAAGACCCGAGCGCGCTGACCTTGAAAAGATTTATCGCGCGGCGGTTGCGGCGGTCGATCCGGCGCGACTGGTCGGAGCTGCGATGGACGGCGGTTGTCGTGGCGCGGAGCAGGTTCCTGAGTTGATCGCCGGTGCGTCGCGAATCCTGCTGCTGGCCGTTGGCAAGGCATCGCTTGCGATGGCGCATGAGATCGAGCGGCGAGTCGGCGACAAGCTCGTCAATGGGATGGCGGTGATACCGCAAGGATCCGCCGCGACCACGGAGCGGGCCTTAATACTGAAAAAAATACTGAAAAAAGAGGCGAGTCATCCGGTGCCTGACGAGTCGTCGGAGGAGGCTGCGCGGCTGGCGTGCGAGATGCTCCATCGCGCGACTCGGGACGACCTAGTGATCGTTGCGATTAGCGGAGGCGCGTCGGCGATGTTCACGTTGCCGGCCGAGGGGCTCACGCTCGCGGACAAGATTGCGATCAACCAGGCGCTGCTCAAGGCCGGCGCGTCGATTCGCGAGGTTAATATAGTGCGGCGCCATCTGTCGGCGGTGAAAGGCGGGCGACTGTTGCGCCATTGCGGCGGCGCGCGCGTGCTCGGCCTGATTCTTTCAGATGTGCCGGGCAACGATTTAGCGACTATTGGATCGGGGCTGACCGCGGGCGATTGGAGCAGCGTTGGCGATGCGGTCGCGGTACTGAAGCGGCGCAGCGTGTGGGGACGCGCGCCAGAGGCGGTGCGCGCCTACCTCGAGCGCGCGGTGGCGGGCGAAATCGGCGCGACGGTGAAAGTCGGAGATCCGATACTCGAGCGCGTGACCAACGTGATCATTGGCGACAATGACCTTGCGCTGGAAGGCGCCGAGCGCGCCGCGGCCGCATTGGGGTATCAGCCCCATCGAGGCAGGCCGCTGCATGGCGAGGCCAACGACGCCGGCCGCGCACTCGCGGAGTACATGTGCGCGATGACACAGGAGCGAGTCTGCGTCGTGGCAGGCGGTGAGCCGGTGGTGACGGTGCATGGAGGCGGGAAGGGCGGACGCGCGCAGCAATGCGCACTCGCGATGAACATTCAGCTGTCGCAAATCGGGCGTGGACGCCGAATCGCGGGACTGGTCGCGGGCACCGACGGAATTGACGGGCCGACCGACGCCGCCGGCGCATTCGCGTCGCCGGAGACGGTCGCCGACGGCGAGCGCGCCGGCGTCAGCGCCGCGACCGCATTGACGCGCAACGACGCTTACAACTTTTTCAAAGCGTCAGGCGGACTGTTCGTCACGGGAGCCACCGGGACTAACGTTAGCGACATTTTCATCGGGCTGGTGAATTACTAATTGAAAAAGAACAGCCAGACCACAGTCTCGCAGAAAACTCACCCTCGCGCAGTCACGTTGATTCCCGGCGACGGGGTCGGGCCGGAAGTGGTGAACGCGGCGCTGGCCGTGATCGAGGCGACCGGGGTCGCGATCGAATGGGATCGGCAAGCGGCGGGGATGAACGCGTTTCGACGCTTCGGGACGCCGGTGCCCGACGCGCTTATCAAATCGCTTAAACGCACTGGAGTCGCGCTGAAGGGGCCGCTCGAGACTCGCGTGGCGGAGGGTTGGCGCTCGATCAACGTGTATCTGCGGCGCACTTTCGACCTCTACGCCAATGTGCGCCCGACGATGAATTTTGCTGGAGTGCATACGCCGTTCAGCAACGTCGATCTGATCGTCGTGCGCGAGAATACCGAGGACCTGTATTCGGGAATCGAGCACGAAATCGCGCCGGGCGTGGTCGAGAGTATCAAGGTGATCACGGCGCGCGCGTCGCGGCGAATCGCGAAGTTCGCGTTCGAGTATGCGCGGACGCATCGGCGCAAATCGGTCACCGCGATTCATAAAGCCAATATAATGAAGTTGTCGGATGGCTTGTTTCTGAAATGCGCGCGCGCGGTGTCGGCGGGCTACAAGGAAATTCGCTACCAGGAGCAAATCGTCGACGCGGCTTGCATGCGACTGGTCACGCATCCGGAATCGTTCGACGTGCTGCTTCTGGAAAATCTCTACGGCGACATCGTTTCGGATTTGTGCGCGGGGCTGGTCGGCGGATTGGGGCTGGTGCCGGGCGCGAACTACGGAGACAAGGGCGCGATTTTCGAAGCGGTGCACGGGACGGCGCCGGATATCGCGGGCAAAGGCATCGCCAACCCGATCGCGATGATCCTGTCGAGCGCGATGATGCTCGACTATTTGGGACGTCGCGCAGCCGGCGACAAGATTCGGGCCGCGACCGCGTCGGTGCTCCGCGCGGGCAAGGTGCTGACGCGCGACGTCGGCGGAAAAGCGTCGACGAGCGAGGTGACGGGCGCAATCGTCAAAGCGATGTCGCGGGGGTGAGGGAAGGGCAAATCACTTTATTGAATGCGGAACCCGCCGTGGGTTCCGCGCCTCCTTGGGCAGGGGTGACCCGTGCACCCACCCTTTCGCCAGATCTATCCGTCAGATAATAGTCACCCATCATGGCAAAGCCGCTTACCTCGCAGGATGTTGCCGCGCGGGTTCCGCCCGGACAAATCCTCACCGACAAATTTCCCGTGCTGACCTACGGTCCCACCCCGCATTTCGATCCCAAGACCTGGGATTTCAAAGTTGTCGGCCTGATCGAGAAGCCGCTGCGATTTTCATACGAGGAATTTCGCGCGCTGCCACAGTCGCACGAGGTCGCCGATTTTCATTGCGTGACGACGTGGTCGCGGCTCGACAACGCGTGGGAAGGCGTCAGGGTTGTCGATCTGATGAAACTGGTGAAGCTGAGTCCCGAAGCGCGTCACGTGATTATCCATTGCGACGGCGATTACACGACCAACCTGCCGCTGAATGAATTTCTGGACGACGATGTGATGCTCGCGCATCGGCATGACGGGCGCGACCTCGAGCCTGACCACGGATTTCCGCTGCGGCTGATCGTGCCGAAACTTTACGGATGGAAAAGCGCAAAATGGGTGCGCGCGATCGA
>PMOH01000091.1 GCA_003161515.1 Deltaproteobacteria bacterium | reverse complement strand
CCATTCCCGTTCGCATGACCATTGCCATTTGCATGGCCGTTACCGTTGGCATGACCATTGGCTGGACGTTGTTGCGGCGTCACGACCGCAGCATTCTCGCCCAGCGTCAGCCGCACCTCGATCTCGCCGCCAGCTTCCGCCGACAGCGCCGAGCGCATCATGCTCATGTAGCGATCGTTGATCCAATCGCGAAAAAATCGATTGGGCGCCTCGACCGTGACGGTCGATCCTTGATGAGCGACAAAATTGAGCGGCCCAATCCAGGTCTCATACCCGACTTGACCGAGCTCATCGCGCATACGGTCCGCAGCCCGCTGCCATAATCCATTCATATCGTTCCCCCTGATCCAACCGGGCGCCAAGCACGCTCCGGAAACTGGCGCGCCGGCATCGATCCGGCGCGAATTACGCACAGTCTTATCCACACCTGTGGATAAGCCATTATTCCTTCGTTACAACCAACAATTTGACGGCACGACACGCCGGACTATCAACTTGTCCGGGCTACGATCGGTTCTGTTAGGGTGAAAATTTTCGGCAATAAAGACGATGTACACGCGCTTCGAAGGCATAGCTCTCGCGCCGCGAAACGAACCTCTTCAGTGGAAATTGGTTCTTACAAGTACGAAGTGTGCGGCCAAGGGAACGTGATAAACTTATTTCGTGAAGAGGACAAGCGCGCAAAAAATTTCGTCGCTATACGCGCGGAACGTAAAGGAAATTTCGCTGATGAGTGATCGCGTGCAGCACGCACGAAATTTCGCGTCGATCGCGCGATCGCGCAAATCTGCTCTGGGAGCCATCGTGCGCGATCGCAGTTTTTCGCGTCTCGACGCAATTTTCTCTCGAGATCGACGCGCGCGAACAAATTTTTCTTCACCATCGAAAAAATTTTTTCGATCGCACGAGATCTTCGAGCATTCGCGGTGACCTCACGAAAAAAATCAGATGAACTCGTCAAGCGCGCCAGTGTTAAGATTCCTGGTGCGGTGAATTCTCCCGTGCGCGCGTGGAAGGCGGTCGGCGATGCCCCAATTTTCATCGAGAGTGGCAGCGGTGCAACAATCACTGACGCCGACGGCAACATTTTTCTCGACTACGTTTGCTCCTACGGCCCCGCGATTCTCGGACACGCTCATCCGCGCGTCACACAAGCGATTGCAGAACAGGCGCGGCTGGGCTTCGGTTTCGGCGCGCCGACGCGGCTTGAAGTCGAACTCGCAGAATTGATCTCGTCGGCGATCAAATGCGCGGATAAAGTCCGTCTCGTCAGCTCGGGAACCGAAGCAGGACTCACCGCGATTAGAATCGCGCGCGCCGCCACCGGTCGCGAGAACATAATCAAGTTTGACGGATGCTATCATGGTCATAGCGACTCGATGCTGGTGCGTGCCGGTTCAGGCGGGATGACTTTTGGTCAACCCGACAGCGGTGGAGTTCCGGCGGCACTCGCCGCGATGACGATGGTTGCGCGATATAACGCAATTGAGACAGTCGAAGGTTTATTCCGCGCCGCGCCTGAGAAAATCGCCGCCGTGATCGTCGAACCCGTCGCCGCCAACATGGGCGTCGTGAATCCTGACCCGGGTTCGTTGCAAGCGCTGGCCGAAATCGCTCACGACAACGGCGCGCTGCTGATCTGTGACGAAGTTATATCCGGGTTCCGACTCTGCTTCGGCTCGGTTGCCGAAAGCATGGGCGTCGCGCCCGACTTGATCATGCTCGGGAAAATAATCGGCGGCGGGATGCCGATGGGTGCGGTCGCCGGCCCGTCGAAGATCATGGACCTGCTCGCGCCGGTCGGTCCGGTTTACCAGGCGGGGACATTGTCGGGAAATCCGCTTTCCGTTCGCGCCGGTCTCGAGACNNCTGACGATGTTCCTCGGCCCCGAGCGTGTGCGCGATGCCGGCGAAGCTCGCGCGTCCGACTCCGCGAAGTTCGCTAAATTTTTCCATGGCATGATCGATCGCGGCATCAATCTTCCACCGTCGCAATTCGAGGCCATGTTCCTCTCGACCGCCCACACCAACGCCGACATCGACCGCACGATCACCGCCGCCAACGAATCCTTGCACGACCTCAGTACGGGTAGATACTGAAAAGAAAGAATGGCACTCAGCACTGGCAGGATGATGCGGTTCGCCGCGATTGGCTTCGAGTTCGCGTGGCCGATGATCGCCGGCGCGATTCTCGGCCACTACCTCGACCTCTACTTTCACACCGATCCATGGCTGACGCTCGTCATGTTCCTGCTCGGCGTCTTCATCGGTTTCTACCGCCTGATCCAGGAACTCGCGTTGTTTCAGCGCGAGAACCGGGAGTCTTGATTGGCGCTCGCCGCCGACTAATGTTTCTATCGCGGCTTGAGCGTCCTAAATTTTCCCGAGGTCACAGCAAATGTGCAGGAATATTAAAATCCTTTTCAATTTCGAGCCTCCCGTTACTGACGAGGAGATTCGCGCCGCCTCACTTCAGTTCGTGCGCAAGATTTCCGGCTTCAGCAAACCATCGAAGGCCAACGAAGGCCCGTTCATGGCCGCAGTCGATGAAATAGCCGACGCCTCCAGTCGTTTTCTGCGCTCGCTCGAAACCCATGCACCTTCGCGCAACCGCGAAGAAGAAGCGGCGAAAGCCAAGGCTCGCGCCGCGGAAAGATTCGGCGCTTGATGTTCTCGTGGTCGATCCCGACGATCGCGTCGATTCAGCGCACCAATTTCATCCTCGTCGTGGTCAGCGCGTCGATTCTTGCTTTGTTCGCCTCGGCGGCCGTGGCACTGGGCTGCATAGTCGGCGGCTCAGTTGTGATCGCAAATCTGTGGATCCTGTCCGCGCTCGGCGGATTGTTGCTGGCTGCGTCGAGCGCCGGCGTCTCGGGTGCGGCGGCCAAGTTGGGCGCGCTGGCGATTCCGCTGAAGCTCTTCATAATCGTCGGCTTGGTCTATCTGGTCTTCACCCGCGTGCGCATCGACGGGATGGGCTTCGGCATCGGTGTCTTGACTCAGATGGCTGCTATTATTATTGAAACCGGGCGTGCTTCGCTGCGCGGCGCGCATTAAAAAAGCTGGAATCGCCGCGGCGGAGACATTCAATTGCAGAAGTCAGTAAATTTTCTCGAACTGATCGGCGGCGGAAAGATTCCCGAAGTGCTGATCGGCACCTGGATCGTGATGGGCATCCTCATCGTGTTTGGATTCGTCGCGCGCGCCTCGATCGTCGGTGCCGCCGACCCCGTAATCCCCGACGAAGGGATGAGCATCCGCTCGATCTCCGAGATGATCGTCGAATGGCTCGACGGTTTCGTGAGCGAAGTCACCGAGATGCACGGGTCGCGCGCGATGGTCCCGTTCTTCGGCTGCATCTTCATGTTCATCCTGTTCGCCAATTTTTTCGGATTGATCCCCGGGATGGAGCCGCCGACCGGCGACTCGGACCTGACCTTTGCCCTCGGCATCATCTGCTTCGGCTATTACATCTACCAGGGCTTCGCTTCGAACGGAGTCTGGTACCTGAAAAGTTTCCTCGGCCCATATCTGCCGCTGGCAGTGCTGATGCTCCCGATCGAGCTCGCCGACAATCTGTTCCGGCCTTTTTCGCTGGGCATTCGTCTTTACGCCAACATGTTCGCCGATCACACCGTACTGAGCATTTTCACCGGCCTGACGCGGTTGATCGTGCCGCTGGCATTCTACGCGCTCGGCTCGATCGTCTGCGTGATCCAGGCAATCATCTTCGTGGTTCTTTCGATGAGTTACGTGAGACTCGCCGCCAGCCACGATCACTAGAAGAAAAAAGGCACTTTCACTGAAAAGAGGATTTTTCGCGCCAGGGATTCCGACCGGAATTCGAGGTGGTAGAGGAAGAGAGGTGGCCGGCTGCGGCACCCGGGGCGCGCGAAACAGAAGGAGGATCGAAATGTTACGACACAGGATTGGAACCATAGTGACGATGGCTGGGATGGCCATCCTCGCGTCACCGCTGCTCGC
>PMOH01000042.1 GCA_003161515.1 Deltaproteobacteria bacterium | reverse complement strand
TGGGGATTTGGAATCGCGAGCCATTTTTCGGCGGTGTACGGCTGGCGATGGGTTCACGATCGTGTTTTTCAGCCGGCGGTCGCGCGCGAAGTTCAGCGCGAAGTTTTGCAGGAGAAGGAGCAGCTGCGGACCGAGAAGCAGGCGTCGCTGGACGAGCTGACGGCGACCTTCGCGCACGAAATCCGCAATCCGATCGCGGCGGCGAAAAGCCTGGTACAGCAGATGGGCGAAGATCCGACGTCGCACGAAAATGTCGAGTACGCCAAGGTCGCGCTTGACGAGCTCGCGCGGGTCGAGCGCAGCGTGTCGCATCTGCTGAAATACGCGAAGGAAGAAGACTACAAGTTCGAGAACGTAAATCTCGCGTGGGTGCTCGACGGCGCGCTGACGCAGATGCGCAGCAAGCTCGAGGCAAACTCGATCGCCGTCTCGCGCGCTTACCTGAGCGGTCCGACCGTGCGCGCCGACGCCGACAAGCTGCGGCAGGTTTTTTCGAACATCATTGACAACGCGATCGACGCGATGGAATCGGTGACCGGCGAGCGGCGGCTCGAGCTCGCGATTCAGAACAACGGCGCGGGAATGGCGGCGGTCAGGATTCGCGACAACGGATGCGGAATCGCCGACGACAAGATCGCGAAAATTTTCAATCCGTTCTACACCTCGAAGACCAACGGCACCGGGCTTGGCCTGGGCGTCGCGAAAAAAGTGATCGACTCGCATCGCGGAACGATCGAGGTGCACAGCAAAGTCGGCCAGGGCACCGAGTTCGTGCTCGCGATTCCGCTCAGTGACTCGGTGCGCGACAGCGACGACGTAGTTCAATCGTCGGCGGAATCGCCGGACATCGTAGGAGCCGCGGCTGCGGAACTGGCGCCGCAAAACAACGCGCAAAATAATGGTGCGGCCACGACGCCGATCGTCCCGATGGCAGCGGGCGGGCCGTCGCCACAGACCTCGAGGCTACGCAATTGAAAGGCCGATTGCTGGTAGTTGACGACGAGCGCGGAATCGTCATCGCGCTCAAAGGGCTCTTCACCAAGGAGGGCTACGAAGTCGAGACCGCGGAGTCGGGCGAAGAAGCGCTCGAAAAGGTCAAGGCGGGCCTGTTCCACGTGATCATCACCGACCTCAGCATGAAAGGAATGAGCGGGCTCGAATTGCTCAGGCACGTCCGCGAACTCGATCCCGCATGCGCCGTGCTGATGATCACCGCGTTCGGCACGCAGCGAATCGCGGTTGAAGCGATGAAGGCCGGCGCCGAGGATTACCTGCCAAAGCCGTTCGACAACGACGAGCTGCGCATGAAAGTGCGCAAGGTGATGGAAACGCAACTGCTCAAGCGCGAGCACAACCAGCTGCTCGAGCAAGTGCGCCTCGAGACCGGAGTCTTCGAAAATATGGTCGGGCGATCGCGCGCGATGATGCGCGTGTTCGAGACGATCGACAAGGTCGCGCCGACTGACGTGACGGTTTTGATTCGCGGCGAATCGGGCACCGGCAAGGAGCTGGTCGCTCGCGCGATACATTTTCGGAGTCCGCGCGCGCGTAAGCCGTTCATCGCGGTCAATTGCGCGGCGTTCTCGCGCGAGCTGGTCGAGAGCGAGCTGTTCGGCCACGAGAAGGGCGCGTTCACCGGCGCGGTCGCACGTCGCGAAGGCAAATTCGAAGCTGCCAACGGCGGCACCTTGTTCCTGGACGAGATCGGAGACATGGCGCTCGAGACGCAGGCAAAATTGCTGCGCGTGCTGCAGGAGCAGGTCTTCGAGCGCATCGGCGGGAATCAGCCGCTGAGCGTGGACGTGCGGATAATCGCGGCGACCAACCAGGACCTCGAAGCGATGATCGAGCAGGGAAAATTTCGCGAGGATCTCTACTACCGGCTGAAGGTCGTCGAGATTCGCGTGCCTCCGGTGCGCGAGCGGCGCGAAGACGTCCCGCTGATGGTTCAGCATTTTATCGCGGAGGCGTGCAATCGTTTCAACGCACCGCAAAAACAGCTCACGCCCGAGGCGATGCGCGCGTGCGTCGAGGCGCCGTGGAAGGGTAATGCGCGTTCGCTGAAAGCGGCAATCGAGCAGGCGGTGATTTTGTCGCCGGGCGCCGAGATCACTGCCGAAGATCTGTTCGCCGGATCGGAGCCGGAAGGCGATCATGCGAGCGCGACGGCTTTGAGCGCGTCGAATCATGTGCTGGCGGCCACTGACAACGGCGAATCGGCGATGACTTTTCGCGAGGCCAAGGAAAAATTCGTCGGCGATTGGGAGCGCGATTTCTTCGTCCGCGCATTGCGCGCGACTGGCGGCAACATTTCACGCGCGGCGGAACGGACCGGGATGTATCGGCAGAGCTTTCAGCAGAAGATGCGCGAACTTGGAATCACGATCGAGAATATCGGGCTCGCGCCCAAGAGTGACGCCAATTGATTTCGCGCAGACACGGAGACGATAAGCGATGAACACCGTTGAACCACAAGCACCCAGCACCACGCTGACGACGATGAAAATCCATCCGCCCTTGCTGGCGGGCGCGCTCGTGCTGGTCACCCTCGCGCTCCACTTCATGCTGCCCGAGGCACGATCTGTTGGATGGTATCCGGTGATGGGTCTGATCGTCGTTGGGTCCGGGGTGGCAATGATGTTTTTCGCCGCCGCGATTTTTCAGGCGCGGGAGACCACCAAGAATCCGTACGGCGAGCCGACCAAGTTCGTCGTGCAGCCGCCGTACACCTGGACGCGAAATCCGATGTACCTGAGTTTCGTGATGGTGTTGTTGGGACTTGCGATCTTCTTCGAATCGATCGCGATGCTGCTGGCGCCGGCCGTTTTCTATGCGGTGATCGATCGGATGGTGATTCCGCGCGAGGAAGAAACGATGGAACGGATCTTCGGCCAGGACTACGTCGCTTACAAGGATCGCGTCAGGCGTTGGATCTGAAAAATTCAGGAAACTGAGGCTGCGCAAGCGGATCGCGCTCGCGGCCCGAAGGAGAAACAAAAGTGCTATCAAGATTTTTCAAGTTGATCGGAGGCAAGTTCAGCCGCTGGATTAAGGCGCGCGAGGCGCACGACCCCGAGGCGGTTTACGAGTCGGCGATTTCGGACCGCGTCCATCGCTATCACGCGCTGAAGACCGCGGCGGCCGGCGTCATCTATATGCGCAACAAGCTCGAGCGCGAGCTGCGCGAAAAGCTGGCCGAGATGAAAGAGGTCGATGAGGAAGCGGGGCAGGCCGCGGACATGAACGAGGATCAGTGCGCGCTGATCCTGATCCAACGCAAGCATATCCTCGACGGCGATTGCACCCGGCTCCGCGAAGAGCTCGGCGA
>PMOH01000341.1 GCA_003161515.1 Deltaproteobacteria bacterium | reverse complement strand
CGTGCGCGAGCGCTGCGGGCATACGCACGGGGGTTTGCGATTGCGCGCGATTACCGGCTCGCGGTCGGCGGCGCGAAGATCGCGGTAAACCTCGTCAGGCGCGCCAATCGCGACGATCATGTGATGCGCACATTCGAGATTCCCGCTTGCGGCGGCTTCATGCTCACGGAGCGATCCTCGACGCACGAAGAACTATTCCACGAAGATCGTGAAGCGGCGTTTTTCGGATCGCCTGATGAATTCGTCGCCCAGGTCCGCACGTATCTCCCGCGCGACAACGACAGATCGAGGATTGCCGCAGCGGCGCATCGCAAAATCACACAAGGCCAGCATACTTATGCCGATCGGCTCGCGGAAATTATCGAACTGGCGCGAACCTTGAGGGGATCGCAGAAGCGACCGGCTGCCGGCGCCGTGCGAACCAGTGAGATCGAATCGAATGGCTGAACGGTTCGAATCGGCAGCGCCGTATCACGGCGACGACTGGTATGCGCTGGTCAGCGTGACGAGGCCGGGGTCGGCGAGCCTCGGCAAATTTCTGAAGCTGGTTGGATCGATCGCGGTCGGCTTGATCGCATTGAACCTTTACGCGCCCGGCGCGCCGACGATTCTCGAACGCGCCTTTGCCTCCGCGATACTGGCATCGATCGCGCTTCCGGTCTGGCTATGGATGTCAGGCGCCGATCCAACGATTCCCTTTATGCCGTTTCTGACGCTGGTCTTCGCCTATTACTACGCGCTGCCGGTCTTCCTGCTGAAGAAATTTGCGATCGAACTATTCAAGCCACCGATTCCCGAATACTACATTACGCTAGCGCTTGGATACTCACTTGTCGGTCTCTATTGCATGTTTGCCGGATACTATGGACCGGCGAAGTGGCTATTCGGACCAATACTACCTCGATTCAACTTGCAATGGCGCGACCTGCGAGTAGTAAAGACAATCGCGCTGATATTGGGATTCGGCGGATTGTTCGCATCGCACGCGGTTGACTATATGCCGGAAAACCTGGCGCAGGTCGGCGCCTTCGCCGCTGACTTATCGATGGTTGGAATCTGTACGCTGGTCGCGCTTCATCTGACGGGTAAGCTTGATCGGATCACGGCTGCATTTCTGTGGGGATTTCTGATTCCGATCCGAATCGCAATCGGTCTGGGGTCAGGATCTGCCGCCAGCGGGCTGATTGTGGGCATTGCCGTAGCCATGACGTTCGCTGCGGTGCGCCGATCGATCCCTTGGAAAACGATTGCGCTTGGGACGCTGGCACTGTTCATTCTGCGACCCGCGGAGGCGCCGTATCGCGTAGCGACCTGGGGCGGGAGACTCCAGGATGCGAGCGCGATCGAGAAAGCGCGGGTGTTCGGAGATATCGTTTATCGCATCACGCTCGCCGGCGCGGTGCCCCCGCAAGCGCTGATCGACATGGCCGGCATGCGGCTGGCGCAGTTCACAGTGTTCGGCGAGGTAATCGCGGACACGCCTGCAATGGTCCCCTTCTGGGATGGAGAGTCTCTCTATCCGATCCTGTTCAAGCCGATTCCGCGCTTCGTCATGCCGGACAAGCCCGAAGAGAAGAGTGGAAGTTGGTTCGGACATCGTTACGGACTGATCACCGCGGAAAACATCACGACCTCGATCAATCTTCCGCAGCTGGTCGAGCTGTACGGGAACTTCGGAGTCATCGGAGTGATCGTGGGGATGTTCATCTTCGGGCTAATCTTTCGCCTGCTGATCGAGATCTACGTGCATCCCGGCATGGGACTTGGCGCGCTGGTTGGCGGCGTTTACGTTTCGTCAAGGTTGCTTGACATCGGATCCGCCACGTCGCTCACGCTTGGGGCGATTCCATGGAGCATGCTTTTGATCGCGCTGATTCATTTGATCGTTCAACTCGCGGAAATCGACACGATGTCGTTCGATTCTCGCGCGCCGGCGAACGCAAGGGCGCGAACCATTTGATGCAATCAACGCAAGACGCGGTCGCGAATCTGGCGCCGGTCGATTCGAGTGCGTCGCACGGCGCGGACGACGAAGCGACTGTGCGCGTCCTCCACGTAACTCCGTTCTTCGCGCCGGCCTGGGTTTACGGCGGGCTGCCCGAGTCGGCGTATCAGTTCGCGCGGCACCTGGCGCGCGCGGGCGCGACGGTTCGGGTGCTCACTACCGATGCGAACGGTTGGGGAACGCGGCTGGACGCGGCGGCGATGCGGTCATACGCGCATCGCGACAACATCGAAGTCCGGTACTGCGGGCGCGTCGCGCGTCAGTCGGTATCGCTCGAACTCCTTGGCGCGCTGGCGGAAAGTATGCGCTGGGCCGACGTGATTCATCTGCACGCGGCGTATTCGTTTCCGACGATTCCGACTTTGCTTGCGGCGCGTTTGCTTGAACGGCCGGTGGTATGGACTCCGCACGGCGCGCTTCAGCGTTGGAGCGGATCGCGGCGGGTGGGATTAAAGTCCCTGTGGGAGAAGCTTTGCATCGCGATCGCATCGCGCGAGTTGGTGATCCATCTGACGTCGGAGGACGAAGTGGCGGAAACGCGCGCAAGGCTTCCGCGTGCGACTATCGGGATGATTCCGAACGGAATCGAAATTCCGCCATCGCTTAATCGCAAGCCGCGCGGCGAGCGACTGCGGCTTGGATTTGTCGGACGGCTCGATCCCAAAAAGGGAATCGAGAATCTCCTTGCCGCCTGTCGCATCCTGAAGGAGCGGGGCGGACCGGCTTTCTCGCTCGCGATCGCCGGTGCGGGTTCGAGTGACTACGAGGCGCAGATTCGTCGCGAGATCGATAAGCTGGCACTCGGCACTGACGTCACCATGCTCGGGGATGTCCGCGGCGAAGCAAAACAGCGGATGTTCGAGCAGACCGATATCGTCGTGGTGCCGTCGTTCACGGAAAACTTCGCGATAGTCATCGCGGAAGCGCTTGCCCACGGCTGTGCCGTGATTGCGAGTACCGGCACGCCGTGGAAGGAAGTCGAGCGCAAAGGCTGCGGGCTGTGGGTTGCGAATGATCCTTTGAGCATCGCGGATGCAATCTCGAAAATAGACTCGATGCCAATCGCCGAGATGGGCGAGCGCGGACGGCGCTGGATGGCCGCCGATTTCTCGTGGGATAAATGCGCGTCGGAGATGATCGCGCTCTACAAGAGCATGCTGGCGCAGCGGACCGATCGGCGGCTAGCTGCCGCGCATCAGATGTAACTGATGGACTGCTTCGCTCTCTTGGAGGTGCGGAGTAGGATCAATGATGATAAAGGCCCATGCCTGATTGGAAACCGATGCCTTATCGCGATTGCAAGTGGATCGTCCGTGACCCTGACCTGCTCGGCGGCAAGCTGGCGGTCCGCGGGACGCGGCTATCTGTCTCGTTCGTGCTCGCGTGCCTGGCCGAGGGTATGAGTGCGAAAGAGATCGCGCAGACCTATGGGCCGTTTCCGCAAGAAGCGATTCCGGAAATCATGAAGGTCGCCTCGGAGCTGCTCGATTCCGGGCATGTGGCTGCTTGATGCCAATATGCCGGTTCAACTCGTGGCGCTGCTCAAAGAACTGGGCATCGAGGCAGATTCTTCGGGCGCGCGCGGTTGGAACACGCTCAGCAACGGCAGCCTGGTGACTGAGGCGGTGCGGGCGAAATTTAGCGCCCTTCTGACGCGAGATCGATTGTTCGCAGAAACTGCGTCGCAGTCACTCAAGGTCCATAAAGATTTCTGTATTGTGCGAGTGAGACTGCCACAAGTTCGCGCTAATCAGTTCCTTGCGGCTTTTCGCGCGTCCTGGCAGACCGCGCAAATCATTCCGGCGCCGGGTCGGATAGTCGATTGGGCTATCCCGTAAGCCCAAAAGAATTTTGAATCGCGCGTGGGAGCGCGCTGGATAAGGGCGCTCACCTCTGATCCTCTCCCATCCTGGGAGAGGGGAAGAGGCAGCGAGCCGAGTTTCAAGAACCAATGCTAATTGTCGGGATCAATGCTTATCACGGGGATGCTAGTGCGGCCGTGATTGTGGATGGCAAGCTCGTGGCGGCGGCGGAAGAGGAGCGGTTTACGCGGGTTAAGCATGCGGCCGGGTTTCCGGCGGAGGCATTGAGATATGTAATGCGCGCGGCGGGGGCGTCGGCGCGTGAGATCGACATGCTGGCTGTCGCGCGGGATCCGTGGGCGCGGATTATGCGCAAGGCTTGGCATGCGATTAAGATGCCGGCACTTGCGCGCGATCGATTGAGCGCGCAGTCGCATTTTGCGTCGATCGGGGTGGAGGCGGCGCGCGCTCTGGGAGCGAACGAGGGCTCGATTCAGGTCGGACGCGTCGAGCATCATCGGGCGCATCTCGCGAGCTCGTTCCTGGTTTCGCCGTTTGACGAGGCGGCGCTGTTCTCGATCGACGGGTTGGGCGATTTTGCCAGCGCGATGTGGGGAGTCGGGCGCGGGGCGAAGATTTCGCCGATGGGTGTGGTGACGTTTCCGCATTCGCTTGGAATGTTCTATACGGCGTTGACGCAGTACCTGGGATTTCCGAAGTACGGCGACGAATACAAGGTGATGGGGTTGGCGTCGTACGGCGAGCCCGAAGTGCTCGAGGAGTTCCGCAAGATCGTGATCGCGCCGAACGGCGGGCGCATGGATTTCATGCTCGCGCCGGAATATTTCACCTACCAGAAGTCAGGCGCCGAGATGACGTGGGGCGCGGGCGAGCCGACAATCGGAAGACTGTACTCGAACTTCCTTGCGCAACGGCTGGGCGCGAAGCGTGAGCCGTCGGAGGCGGTTGATAAGCGGCATATCGCGATCGCGGCGTCGATGCAGCGCAGGCTGGAGGAAGTGATAATCGATCGGCTGCGAAGCCTTCAGCATGCGACCGGACTCAAGAAGCTCTGCCTCGCGGGCGGAGTCGCGTACAACTGCGTCGTCAACGGCAAAATTCTGGAACAGACCGGCTTCGAGGATATCTATATACAATCGGCGGCGGGTGACGCGGGACTGGCTATTGGCGCAGCCTTTGATCAATGGCATTCGAGCGGCGTGCACGAGCGTGAATTCGTGATGGAGCATGCGAACTGGGGTCCCGAATTCCGCGACGATGAGATCGCCGCATTACTCAGTTCGCGTGAAGGCGAAATAGCCAGTCAGAGCTGCGTGATTAGCAAGATCGAAAACCAGGACGAACTTTGCCGCACGACTGCGGCGACGATCGCGGAGGGGCTGGTGGTCGGATGGTTCCAGGGGCGGATGGAATGGGGACCGCGGGCGTTGGGCAATCGCAGTATCCTGGCCGATCCGCGACGGGTCGAGATGCGCGACATCCTCAATTCGAAAATCAAGCGCCGCGAGATGTTCCGGCCGTTCGCGCCCTCAATTCTGGAGGAGGCGGCCGGCGACTATTTCACGCAGTCGTATCCGTCACCGTTCATGCTGATGGCATACTCGGTGCGCCCGGAGAAGCGAGCGAGCATCCCGGCCACGACGCACGTTGACGGGACGGGGCGCCTGCAGACGGTGAATGCGCGACAGAATCCCTTGTATTACAAACTGATCCGCGAGTTCGGGCGTCAGACGGGAGTGCCGGTGCTGCTCAACACCTCGTTCAACGAGAACGAGCCGGTGGTCTGCCGTCCAGACGAGGCGCTCGATTGCTTTCTCAGAACCAAAATGGACCTGTTGGTAATGGGGCAATACACCGTTCGCCGGAACAGCGAAAATCAGCTATCGTCGAGCCGCTAGTAGCATTGTATGTTGGCTACGCGTGACAGAGCAGGTTTAGTCTCACGCGCAGCTGAGGGGAGCCTTTCATGAAGAGAGTCCTGGTCACGGGAGCCGGCGGCTTCATCGGCCACCATTTGGTCAGCTATCTCAAGAAGAAGAGATACTGGGTGCGTGGCGCTGATCTAAAACGCCCCGAATATGAGCCGAGCGCAGCGGACGACTTTGCGCTGCTCGACCTGCGCCGTTGGGAAGACTGCCTGAAGGCCACCGACGGTATCGACGAGGTGTACGCACTCGCCGCCGACATGGGAGGAATGGGCTACATCTCGGCGCATCACGCGGAAATTCTTCGCAACAATTCGTTGATCAACATTCACACTCTGGACGCGGCGCGTCGGAACGGCGCGAAACGCTACCTCTACACATCGTCGGCGTGCGTCTACCCGGAGTATCGGCAGAACGACGCGAACGTCACCGCATTGAAGGAAAGCGACGCGTACCCGGCGCAGCCGCAGGACGCGTACGGCTGGGAGAAGCTGGTGACCGAGCGGCTGTGCACGCACTACCGGGAAGATTTCGGGCTGGAGACGCGAATCGTGCGCTTCCACAATATCTTTGGGCCACTGGGCACCTGGGATGGCGGACGCGAGAAGGCGCCGGCCGCGTTGTGCCGCAAAGTGTCAGTGGCCAAGCGTAGCGGCAATCATGAGATTGAGATTTGGGGCGACGGCGAGCAGACGCGATCGTTTTGTTATATCGACGATTGCGTGGAAGGGATTCACCAGTTGATGCGATCGGACCACAACGAGCCTCTCAACCTCGGCCAGGATCGATTGGTGACAGTCAACGAACTCGCCGATATGATCGCCACGGTGGCGGGGGTCAAAATAACCATGAAGCACGTGGCCGGGCCTCAAGGCGTGCGCGGCCGCAATTCTGACAACACGCGGTTGCGAGAAGTCCTTCAATGGGAGCCGCAGATAAGCCTGGAAGAAGGTCTCAAACACACTTACCTGTGGATTGATCGCCAGGTGCGCGCGGCCGAGCTCGGTGGCGCGTCTGAGTCCTTGAAGAAATTATCGAGCGGGGGGCGCCGAGCGTCCGCATAGTAATCGCGCATGGCAGGCGCAAAGAAGCAAAGTGCATTTTCCGCGGCGACGACTGAGTCGGCGCGCGAGCTGGACTTTTTCGAAGAAACCCGCGAGCGCAAACGTCCGATCGAGTCGAAGATTGCCGCTGGCCGGACGCGAATATTGTTCTTGAACCGTTCGTTTTGGCCCGACCGCGAAGCGACCGGCCAATTCCTCACCGAGTTATGCGACGACCTATCGATCGATCACGAAGTTACGATCGTGGCAGGACCGTCGTATCACACAGACGACGGGAACTCGCGCGGCTTTCGGTTATGGTCGCGCGAGGACCGCGGGAAGATTACGGTCATTCGCACCCGCGGAACACGATTTTCAAAGTCCAATCTCGCCGGTCGATTAGTCAATCTCGGCACCTACTACCTATTGGCGGCAATAGTTGCGTTTCGTCTGCCGCGGCCGGATGTAATCGTCGCTGAGACCGATCCCCCGCTGCTGGGCGCGCTGGCGGCGGTGTTGAAACGGCGCTGGGGATGCCGGCTGGTTTATAACGTGCGGGATCTCTATCCGGATATCGCGGAAGTCACCGGCGG
>PMOH01000158.1 GCA_003161515.1 Deltaproteobacteria bacterium | reverse complement strand
ATCTGCCGCGCGATGACGTTCTTGCCGGTGCCGCTCTCGCCGGTGAGCAGAATGGTCGCGTCGCTGGCGGCAGCCTGGCGGGCAGTTTCGAGCAGTCGTTGCATCGCGGGACTCTTCGAGTCGAGCAGCGGTTCTTCGTCGATGGCGGTGCGCAGCGCGCGATTTTCCGCCTGCAGGACGCCGACGTGCAGCGCCTTATCGACGGTGTGTTGAATCTGCTCGAGCGAGAACGGCTTGGTGACGTAATCGTAGGCGCCGGACTTCATCGCTTCGACCGCATTTTCAACGGTCGCGTAAGCGGTCATCAGGATCACGAGGCACTCGGGCGCGCGCCGCTTGATTTCGCGCAGCAGTTCGAGGCCGCTCATCTCGGCCATCTTGTAGTCAGTCAGAACGAGATCGAATTGCGTCTCCGCCAGCAGCGCGACCGCCTGCGTGCCGTTGTCGGCAGCGCGAACTTCGTGGCCGAGCGACTCGAAGAAGGTCGTAAGGCTGCGACGAATGTTGCGCTCGTCATCGACTATGAGCAGCTTGGCCATCAGATCTCCTGCGCGGCGGGAATTTCGACAATGAATCGCGCGCCGTGAGAATTGGCGCTCTCGACGAAAATCCTGCCGCCGTGCGCCTCGACGATCTCCTTGACGATCGACAGCCCCAGCCCGGCAGAACCTTTCTCGAAGCCGTCGGAACCATACTGCACGAAGCGTTCGAAGATGTAGTCCTTCATGTCGGCCGGAATGCCGGGACCGGAGTCGGTGACTTCGAGCCGCGTAGCGTGATCGTTGCCGCGCGCCGCGACTGTAATAGTTCCACCGGCGGGAGTGTAGCGCAGCGCGTTGCCGAGCAGATTTGAAATTACCCAGGAAAGTTTGACCGCGTCGCCGATTATTTCGGGCACCGCGCCGATGTGCTCCTCGATGGAAACGTGCTTCTCGCGCGCCTGGATCGCGAAGCGATGGGTCACGTCGGCCGCCAGTTTGGCGAGATCGAGGCGCTTCTGCTGCACCGCGATCGCCGGCACCTCGCCGCGCGCAAGGTTGAGCAGGTTGTCGGTGAGCTGGCGCATCCGCGCGCATTCCTCGAGGATCACCTGCAACAACTCACCGCTCTTCGCATTGGTATCGACATCCTCGCGGCTCAACAACTCCGCCGACAGCGCAAGCGAAGTGAGCGGCGTCCTGAGTTCATGCGACAGCGTCGCGACCAGGTTGGTGCGCGCGCGATCCTGATCGCGGATGTAGGTTACGTCCTGCAGAATCAGCAGCGTGCCGAGCGACTTGCCGACAGTATGATGAAGCGGCACCGGCTTCAGCACGTAAGAATGTTCGCGGCCGCGGACGTGGAGATCGATCTCGGTGCGATGTCCGTCGGTGCCGGCCCTCTGCAACGTGCGCAGCGCGTCGCGGACCCGCAGGTAGTGAGGATGGTTGCTGCTCAGATCGTCGAACGGACTGCCGAGTGCGTCCGCCTGATCGACGCCCAGGATCAGCGAGGCGATCTCATTTATATGCGCGACGATTCCATCGCTGTCGATCAGCACGACGCCGTCTTCGAGGCTCTCGATAATCGCCTCGGTCTTGCTCTTTTCATAAACCAGCCGCTCGACATTGAGCTTGTCGTACTGCTCGAGCCGCTCGGCCATCTGGTTGAATTCGCGCGCGACCGCCTCGAGCTCGGCCAGCGGCTGTGGACCAAGCCGCACCTGCGATTTGCGCTGGCTGATTCCGCGCAACCGCTCGGTGAGCTCTGTCAGTGGCTTTGAGAGCCGCCATCCGAGACCCCACGAGACCGCGGCGCCCACCAACAACACCAGCACCAGCCCGCCGGCGAATTCGTACGCCAGATGTCTGCCCAACTTCACCGAACGGCTGTCGGCGCGGAACATCGCGGCTTTGTTCATCGCGATCAGATCATCGAGCCGTCCGTGCAACTCGGCGAACTCGCGATCCTGATAGACGCCGGGTTGCGCCTTTGCGACGTCGTCGAACAGCTTGTTGGCGCGCCGAGTGATATCGGCGGCGAGTTCGGGCTCTCCAACTTCAGTGAAGTCATGATTCTCGACGTCAGCCCACTGCAAAAAATCGTGCCGCGTGCTGGGCAGAACGTCCTTGGCTTTACCATCGTGCTCCGCCACCTGCAGCGTATTGAGCGCGGCGTGCATGTTCTGCGCGGCCTCGATGCTGACGTAGTTGCGATAGAGGGTCGCGCGGATCGCGCCGCCGAGCGCGTACACTCGCGGCAGCGTGTAGAGTCCGAGCAGAACGACCAACGCCAGCATCAGCAACGTGCCGTTGCGGATTCGGCGTTGCAGCGAGGGTGCGTTCATCGCGAGTCCTCCCGTTCATCGGTCGCGAGAATTTCCACGTCGAGATCGGTCGCGTCGGCGACCAGCCGCGCCACTACGTCACCCTTGAGCAAGCGGCGCCATCGCGGCTGATGCGTCCGGCCGACAATTACCTTGGTCACGCCCTTCTCGTGCGCGAAATCGATCAACGCCTTGACCACGTCGTCGGACTTGAGCCACACGGTTTCGGCGCCGAGGTCGCTGGCCACGTTGATGTTGTCGAGCAGCGCGACGAAATCGCTGGTGCCGATGTTTTTCACCGACTCGTTGGGCGTCTCGATATGCACCGCGAACCATTCGGCGTTGAGCTGTCCCGCGATGCGCGAGGCTTTGCGCAATAGCTGCCCAGTGTCGGCCGCATTGGACGAAAGTCCAACCATGATGCGATCGACGACGTGCGCGCGATGACCGCCCCCGAGTTTGATCGACTCGCGGTCCAGGCGCTGGCGGTCCAGGCTGCGCGCGACCTCACGCAGCGCCAGCTCGCGCAACGATGCGAGATTGCTCGGCTTGAAAAAATTCTTGAGCGCGTTTTCGATCTGCTCGCGCGGGTAAATCTTGCCCTCGCGCAGCCGCTCGCGCAGAGCCTCGACCGGCACGTCGATATTGACGATTTGATCGGCGCGCGCCAGGAACGAATCGGGCACCGTTTCGCGCACGTCGATGCCGGTGACGCGCTTCATCAACGCGTTGAGACTCTCGACGTGCTGGATGTTGACGGCGGTGATCACGTTGATGCCGGTGCCGACGATCTCCTCGACGTCCTGGTAGCGCTTGGTGTGGCGCGATCCGGGAGCGTTGGTATGCGCGAGCTCGTCGACGACTACCACGTCGGGCTTGCGCGCGATGATCGCATCGACATCCATCTCTTCAAGCTCGACTTCGCGATACTGGATCTTGCGCGGCGGAACGATCTCGAGACTGCCAATCCGTTCCTCGGTCTCGCGCCGATGGTGCGTCACGATCAAGCCAAGCACGACATCAACTCCACGATCGCGGAGTTGATGCGCCTCCTCGAGCATCCGGTATGTCTTGCCTACACCCGCGGCGGCGCCGATATAAACCTTGAGGCGTCCCCGTTGAGCTTGGGGCACGAGATCGAGAAAAGCTTCGGGCTCGAGTCGTTTGTCATCGCTCATTCAAGTCCCGGGCGTTCCGCCATGACTTCCAGCAGCGCGAGCATTGTGACTTCTCGCGGCGCGATCGAGCGCCAGGTTCAGCAGCAGGACATTTACTCCCGNNGACCTGATCTTCGCTCAGACCGCGCGCATGAGCAACACGTGCCACCTGGAGGTCGGCCGCGGCCGGACTTATCTCGGGATCGAGCCCGCTGGCTGAAGTAGTCACGAGGTCAATCGGAACCTGGTGCGCATCGATGCCCCGATTGCTCTCGACCACGTTTTTCAGCCGCAACTTGACGGCGTCGATCAGGGCCTTGTTAGTGGGCCCAAGATTCGAGCCGCTCGAGTTGTCGGCGGCGTAGCCCTTGTCGCCCGCGGCGGAAGGCCGGCTCTGAAAGTATCGTGGCGACGCAAAATTCTGCCCGATAAGGCTCGATCCAACGACCTTGTTGCCGGCCACGATGATGCTCCCGCCGGCCTGGTGCGGGAAAATCGCCTGCGCGAGCCCCCAAACCGCAATCGGATAGACGATGCCGGTGAGGATGGTGAGCACCGCGGTAGCCATGAGAGCGGTCGTGAACGTTTTCATGAAAAAACCCTCAAGCGAGATGCAACGCGGCAATCATGATGTCGATAGCCTTGATGCCGATGAACGGAATAATCACGCCGCCGAAGCCGTAGATAAAAAGATTGCGCGTCAGAATCGCGGCGGCGCCGACCGGACGGTACTTTACGCCGCGCAGCGCCAGCGGAATCAGCGCGATAATAATCAACGCATTGAAAATTACCGCCGACAGAATCGCGCTCTGCGGCGTCGCCAGATGCATCACGTTGAGCCGCTGCAATTCCGGATACTCGACGATGAACAGCGCCGGGATGATCGCAAAGTACTTGGCGACGTCGTTGGCGATCGAGAACGTCGTCAGCGCGCCACGCGTCATCAGCAGCTGCTTGCCGATCTCGACCACCTCCATCACCTTGGTCGGATTCGAATCGAGGTCGATCATGTTGCCGGCCTCGCGCGCGGCCTGGGTGCCCGCGTTCATCGCGATTCCGACGTCGGCCTGCGCGAGCGCGGGCGCGTCGTTGGTGCCGTCGCCGATCATCGCGACCAGCTTGCCCTGGTTCTGCTCTTCGCGAATCAGGCGCAGCTTGGTTTCCGGAGTTGCCTCGGCCAGGAAGTCATCGACCCCCGATTCCTTCGCGATCGCCGCGGCGGTGAGCGGGTTGTCGCCGGTAATCATGAC
>PMOH01000389.1 GCA_003161515.1 Deltaproteobacteria bacterium | reverse complement strand
GCGAGGGCGCGATCGTGAATATCGCGTCGGTCGCGGGCAAGACCGGTCACGGCGGCGCGTCGGCGTACTGCGCGAGCAAGTTCGCGGTGGTCGGCTTCACACAAGCGCTTGCGGAAGAGCTCGGGCCGTTGAACATTCGCGTCAACGCGGTATGCCCGGGCTTTCTGCGCACCGCGATGTGGACCGACGTTCTCGATCCGCTAATCGGCGCTCAGTACGGGGTGAATCGCGAGGCGGCGTTCGACGAATACATTGCGCGCAATACCTACTTGAAGCGCGAGCAGACGCCGGCCGATATTGGCGAGGCGGTGGTTTATCTGTGCCGCGCGGAAAATATCACGGGCGAGACGATCAACGTCGCGGGCGGCGGCGAAGTACATTAGAAAAATTCAAGGCGAGGAGGACTCACCATGATCAAATTGAAGGCGTTCAATCACGCGGCGTTTCGGGTCAGCGATGTCGAAAAGGCGACTGCCTTCTATGAAAACGTGGTGGGCCTCAAGCGGATCCCGCGGCCGAATTTCGGATTCGGCGGCGCATGGTACGGGATCGGCAACAACGCGTTGCATATCATCTCGAGCGAGAACCGCGGCCAGAAGCCCGACCCGCTCGGCGCGCACGTCGCCTTCGACGTCGAGGACTTCGACGAGACCAAGCGCTCGCTCAAGGAAATGGGCATCGAGTTTCTCGAAGCGCCATCGAACATGGGCGCGGGCCGTCAACTATGGATCCTCGATCCCGACGGCAACACAGTCGAGCTGCGCACCGAAATGTAAATCCTCTCGGCTGGCTAGTCACAACTATGGACTCGCCCACGATCAGGACAGCCACGGGTTCCGACCAAGCGGCGGTTTCTAATGCTTTGACCTTGGCGTTTAGTTCGGACCCGGTGATGCGCTGGCTGTACCCGCATCCGAGCAAATATCTCGAACACTTCCCTGAGCTGATGCGGCACATCGGCGCCAACGCTTTCGCGAACGCGAGTGCACATTATGTGGATGGATTTGCGGGTGCTGCGCTGTGGCTGCGCCCCGGAGTCAGCTTCGATGCCGACGCGATCGGCGCGCTGATGCTCCGGACGGTGGACGAAAAGCAGCTCGCCGATCTCTTCGCCATCTTCAATCAATTGCCGGAGTATCATCCGCGCGAGCCTCACTGGTATTTGGCAGCAATCGGGATAGATCCCTCGCGGCAAAATCAGGGCCAGGGCGCGGCCCTCATCCAGCAGGCGCTTCGCACTTGCGACCGGAACCATGAGTCCGCTTATTTGGAATCTTCGAACCCGCGTAATATCTCGTTCTACCGGAAGCACGGCTTCGAAGTGCTCGCCACCCTTCAGGCCGGTAGTTCGCCGCCGCTGACTCCGATGTACAGAAGTGCGCGTTGACAAAAACCCCATCTAAAAAGGGACCCTACGAGTACTCAGGGTAAACTCCGTCCCGCATCTTCTCCTACATTGGGTGCAGGGGTCACCCCTGCCCAGGGAAGCGTGAAACCCACGGTGGGTTTCGCGTTCAATTAAGTTCACCCCAGACTCATGCTATCCCCGCGAGTTTGCGGGCGTAGGTGGCTACCGACTTGAAGTCGTACTCGCGGTAGGCCTGCAGCTTTTCGGCTTCGAAGCCGCCTTCGGCGTGCACCGCGAGTACCTCCTGGTAGCCGCCGTAGTCCGACGACGTCAGATCGCTGATCAGGTTCAGCAGCCGCAGCCGCTTCTCCGCATCGAAGCCCTTCGCGCCGCCCATGTATTTCAGCACGTAAGCGCGGGTCGCCTCGCTGGTGAGATCTTCGGCGGCCGGCGCCGTCACCAGCAGACCGCCCGCAAGGTCCTGCACGATTTGCACCGCCTGATGGTAGTTGTGCGCGAAATGGTACTTCGCGACGTTCGTCAACAGCGTATTCGGCACCGCGACGCCGTCTTCGTAAGTGCAGCTGCGCGCCGCATGTTCGATCAGTCCGCGCACCGTCGTGTGATAGGCCGCCAGATGCGTCAGCTTGTCGCGCACGTGACCTGCGCGCGAGATTCCGTTGGCCTCGGCGATCGCATGGCCGGCGCCCGCCATCAATTCGAGCAGCGGCAACTTGTACGAAACCGCGGTGAAGCGATGGAACCGCACGAAAGTCAGCGCGAGTAGTCCGGCGAAATCGCTCTCGCCTTGCAGGAACACCCGCTCCTTGGGCACGAACACGTCGTCGAAGACCGTCAGCGTCTCCATCATCTTGTGCCGCGCGCTGATCGGATGCTCGAAATCATTTTTGTGCGAGCTTCCGTGCGGCGACGCGATCAGCTTCATACCCGGCGTGTTGATTGGCAGCGCGAACGCGACTGCGTAAGACCGGTCCTCGGCGCGCATCGCGCGCGTCGGCAACACGATCACCTCATTAGTATTCGTCGAGACGCTGGTGTGGACCTTCGCGCCGCGCACGACGATACCGTCGGGGCGTTCCTCGACGATTCGCACGTAGTAGTCGGGATGGTCCTGCTGCGTCGGCCCCAGCGCGCGATCGCCCTTCACGTCGGTTTGCGCTACGGCCACCGCGAGATCGTTGTCGCGGCATTCGCGGTAATATCTGGCGATGCGCTCGCGATACTCGGGCTTGCCGGCCGTCGCGAGCCGTTCACCTATAATACGTAGTGCGAGCAGCGCGTCGGTGCCGATTTCCTTGATCAGCACGACCAGCGTCGCACCCTCGCGGGTCGAGGCCGCGATCAGCGCGCTGCGCTTGAGCAGGTCGTCGCCATTTTGCGGAACATGGTAGTAGCGGCTGTACTCGTCGGCGCCCTCCTTCACGACGGCGAGCTCGCGATACTTCGGATCGTGCGCCATCCGGTAATCGAGCGCCGCGTGCTCGACCGCGATTCCGATAACCGGATGGGTCGTTACGTCCGCGACTTTTTCGCCGCGAAAAAACACCGCGCGCCCGTCGCGCAGCGAGCTCTTATATTGTTCCGCCGTCCGTAGTCCCATCGT
>PMOH01000052.1 GCA_003161515.1 Deltaproteobacteria bacterium | reverse complement strand
ACGGCGAGCAGACATAGAAAGTTACGGCAAAAAGATCTCATCAATATCCTCCTTCCTCAGTTCATACCCTCGTCGATTACCGCGTCCTGTCGTTCCTCTTCTTTTTGTATCTCTGGGGGCGGCGGCGTTATCGCGATCGTTACCTTGTCGATGGTGCCGGTAAATTTGTTGTCGCCTTCCTTGTAGTCTTCGGTGACTGGCGTGCCGAGATCCTCGCCGACATCCTCAGTGTCGTCCGCCGAGAAGATGAAGGGTTGGGTGCGCTCGATTCTGCTTTCGCCAACCTTTTGATCGTTCACGTAGAGCGTGCCTGTGCCGCCCTTGCCGACCCCGCCGCCGTCATACTTGAAGTCGAATTTCACTGTGACCTTACCGGTCGGAAGCGGATCTTTTGATTCGATCGTAGAGCGCTCCCGCCCGAGCCAGTTGTAGCAATACTTGAGCTTCCCGTCCTTGACGTAGAGGGTCCATCCGCCGAAGCGTCCGCCCTGCGCGATAATCACGCCTTGCGCGGTCTCTTGCGGAATCTCGAGCTCGGCGGTGACGGTGTGCGAGCGATTTTTGATGTCGAGGGTCGCGTTTTCCATCATCGCGACCATGCCGGGATAGAGCGTCACCGAAGTCCGCCCCCACATCAGCGCAGGCCGACCCGCCATCGTCGGCACGAAACGCTCGACGCGCCGGTCGTCCAGCGGCAGCACGTTGTACTTTTCAGCCTCAGCGAGAAACAGGCGCTGAAGATCCGCGAGCTTGTCCGGAAATTTCGCGGCGAGGTCCTGCGACTGACTGAAATCGTCGTTGGTGTTGTAGAGCTCCCACTTATCCTCGCTGAACTTGGGCGGCACCGATGCGACATCCCACGGAATGCTATGCCGGGTCACCGCGGTCCAGCCGTCGTGGTAGATGCCGCGATTGCCAAACATCTCGAAGTATTGAGTTGTATGTGTCGTCGGCGCCTTGGCATCGGCAAAGGAGTACACCATGCTGACGCCTTCCATCGGCTTCTGCTTGATGCCGTCCACGGTCTTCGGCTGCGGCAGTTTTGCGGCCTCCAGGATGGTCGGCGTTACATCGATGACATGATGCCATTGCGTGCGGATGCCGCCGGCGTCCTTGATGCCCGCGGGCCACGAGATCACCATCCCGTTCCGCGTCCCGCCGTAATGCGAAGCGACCTGCTTGGTCCATTGGAAAGGAGTATCGCCCGCGAGCGCCCATCCCACCGGAATATGCGGAAAACTGTTGGGGCCGCCGATGTCGTCGAGATGCGCGAGGATATTTTGGGTCGTGTCGGGCTCGCCGTTGAACGCAGCCATCTCATTGAGTGTCCCGGCCAAGCCACCTTCGGCGCTCATGCCGTTGTCCCCTGCGATGTAAATCACGAGCGTGTTGTCGTTGACTCCCAGCTCTTTGAGACTGTCGAGCAATCGTCCAACCTCGTGGTCCGCGTATTCCCCGAAGCCGGCGTAGTTCTCCATCAGCCGCTCGGCGACCGTTTTCTCGTCGGCGCTGAGTTCATCCCAATGCTTGACGCCGGGCGCCCACGGCGCGAGTTGCGTGGTATCCGGCACCACGCCTAGCTGCTTCTGACGCGCCAACGTCTCGTCACGATACTTATCCCAGCCTTCGTCGAACTTGCCCTTGTACTTGTCGATCCATTCCTTCGGAGTGTGATGCGGCGCATGCAGAGCGCCGGGCGCGAAGTACACAAAGAACGGTTTATCCGGCGTCATCGTATGCTGAAAGCGCATCCAGGCGATCGCCTGATCAGTCATATCGGTCATGAAGTTGTATCCAGGCGTGTGGGGCGGCTCGACGTGCGTCACGCCGTCGAAAATCAGCGGCGCCCACTGGTTGGTTTCGCCGCCGAGGAAGCCGTAGAACTTTTCGAAGCCGTCGCCAACCGGCCAGCGCGTAAACGGTCCGGAGACGCTGACCTCCCAGGCCGGAGTCTGATGCATCTTGCCGAAGGCCGCAGTGTTGTAGCCATTCAGTTTCAGGATCTCAGCTATCGTCGCGGCCTGGTTTGGCCGGATCGAGTTGTATCCGGGCGCGCTGGTCGCCACTTCGGTGATCGCGCCCATCCCGACCGAATGATGGTTGTGGCCGGTCAGCAAAGACTCGCGCGTCGGCGAACACAGGGCGGTCGTGTGGAATTGGGTGTAGCGAAGGCCATCCTTTGCGAGCGCATCGAGCGTCGGCATGTTGACGCCGCCCCCGAAGGTGCTCGGCGCACCGAAGCCAATATCGTCGAGCAGAATTACCACGACGTTGGGCGCACCCTCGGGCGGTCTCAGTGGCTTGATCGGCGGAAACGTTGCGTCGCGCGCGTCCAGCGGAACCTTGCCCGGATATTTGTACTGCGTGTCAGGTATCGGCAATTGAGTGCGATCGATTTCTTGTGCAGACGCGGGGACGATCGCGAAGATCGTCAGGCAAAGCGCAAATCCAAAACCCTGAAAAAAATGCCTCACGTTCGGTCCTCCCAGACAGTTGTGGACCCGACGACCGATAGGTCACAGGCACGATGCCGGAGTTTTCAGTCTCCGATCAACCTTAGGTTGGCGAACTTTAGTACCAGTAACTTGATGCCGCCGCGTTCGAAATTCACCCACGCCTTGGCAGTGTCGCCGCGGCCCTCGCGACGGCGCACGATGCCGCGGCCGAAGGTCGGGTGTACTACTTTCGCGCCGATCGACAGGCTATCGCCGCCGGGACCTGGTTCGTCGTCGGGTAGCTGGCTGTCGCTGAGATCGACGTAAGACTCGCGCGGTGACAAGGGGCGTACGACCGAGGTGTGGCGTTCCGGCGCGATGCGTCGAATCAAACTGGGATCTATCTCGCGCATGAATCGCGATTGACGCGACTCCTGGCGCACGCCGTAAATCTCGCGCGACAGCGTGTTGGTGAGATAGAGCAACTGGCGCGCGCGCGTCATGCCGACGTAGCACAGCCGGCGCTCCTCTTCGACCTCATCGTCGTCGTCGGCGGAGCGGCTATGCGGGAACAGCCCTTCCTCCATCCCGGCGACGAACACGATCGGATACTCGAGGC
>PMOH01000436.1 GCA_003161515.1 Deltaproteobacteria bacterium | reverse complement strand
CCGATCTATCGTCAGCTCGATTCGATGCTCGATCGGATGCAGACCGCATGGTCCAAGAAAAAAGACGACTGTATCGCGCAGATCGACAACGGCGGGCAATGCGACTACGACAAGCCCGAGCAGTTGGCCTTGCGCGCCGCATATCCACTGGCATGGCTGCGGTTCACCGCCGCGACCACGCTGTTCGACGACAGCGCCGAGCAATCGAAGAAGCTGCTCAACCAATCAATTGATGGATTCACCGCCAGCATGCTGGCGATGCCCGATCCAAACCTGATCCGCGAGAACACGCTGGGCCGCGCGTACTGCGAGCGCGAGTTGGGCAAGTTCGATCCCGCCGAATACGATCACGCGATTGCCGACTTCAAGAAAATCCAGGAAGAGGGTACCGGCACGCAGCAGTACGCGGCCGCTCAGCAAGGGCTCTGCACCACATTCGGAAAGATGGGCAAGGCTGAAGAAGCGGCCAAGTATTGTAGTGGCCCAATAGGCGGCGGGAGCAAACCGGGCGGCACCTTCATGCTTCAGCTACAGTCGTATTTCCAAGCCGAAAAAGCGACCAGCGATCCCGCCAAAAAAGCGGGGTATCACAAACAGATCATCGACGCGATGAAGACCAAGGAGAACGACAAAGAAGGATGGGCGCTCGACGTTTCGGCGGCGGCCCATTTCCCGAGCAACGCGGTCGAGGAATTCGGGAGTTCGAACGACCCATTCGAGAAATGGCTGCTCGCCGCGGTGCTACTTTCGCGCAAAGATGAAGCCGGCGCGGCCAAGTACTATTCCGAGGCTTGCCACAGCGGAAAATATCCCAAGGCTTGCAGGTTCGCCGCTGATATCTACCAGCGCGAGAAGCGCTTCGACCTAGTCCAGGAGATGCTCAACGAGATTGCACATCAAGGCGGCGGCGACGCGTCCCAGGCCATCTTTTTGGGGTACAGCCTCGATCACGACCGATGGGAGAAGAGCGGCCGGACGGATAAAGCGCTCGAAGATAAATGGGTGAAAGACGCGAACGATTATCTGCAGAAGAGTCCAAATGGTGATCATGCCGCCGAGTTGCAGGTCGCGCTGGCCGAGCGCCTCCAGAAGCAGGGCGACCTCCTCGGAGCCGCCAAGTTGTATTCCGAGGTCAAAGGCGATCCCGAGTTCACCTTCACCGCCAAGTTCAAGGCCGCGGAATGCTACTACAAGATTATCGTGGGCGCGGACGCGACTGCCAAGGATAACAAGGGACCCAAGGCTGATACTGAGCAGCTCAGAAAGCTGGCGCTCGACAACCTGAACCAATCAATCAAGATGGGACACGACGCCGAGGCAAAAGCTAACACTCCCGCCGCCAAGAAGTCGATTCGCGAGATTCGCGGCGAGGCGACCTACATGCTCGCGTCAATCCTTGAAGAAGACCAGGAGCATGTCGATTACGCGCAGGTCGCGCCGCTGCTGGTCGGCTACGAATCGAACTACCCGATGATGAGCGCGAAGTTCCAGGACGTGGTCGATTGGCGCATCACGGCGCTCGATCATCTCGGCCGCTATGACGAAGTGAATACCGACGTTGCCGGTCTCGTCGAGCGCAGCAAGAGCGACACCGCCAAGCAGGATTTCATCAAGGGACTCGGAATCGAGTTCTGGAAGGCAGCGCAAGCGGCCAAGGATAACAACGATCAGAAGGCGTACCTCGCCAACGCGAAGTTGACCGTGACGTCCTACAAGGGCTTCGCTGACATGGCCGCGGCCGGCAAAATACCGGTCAAGAACCTGACTGGTACGCTGTCGATTTACGCCCAGGCCCTTCACGCAACAGGCAACGAAGACGAGGCGAACAAGGTCTTCGAAGAGGTCGTGAAAGCCGATCCCGCGTCGCCCGATGCGAACGCAGGTCTTGCTCGTCGAGCGCAAGCCAAGAGTGATTGGAAGGATGCCGTCGAGCGATGGACCGCGGTCGAGAACACGGCCGCCGAGTCCGATCCTCTCTGGTACGAAGCGAAGTACCAACTTGCTGTAATTTACGAGAAGCAGGGCAATACGCAGGGCGCATGCAGTAAGCTGGCGCAAACGCGCGCCGAGCATCCGACCTTGGGCTCGGACGATATGAAGGTCAGGTGGGACAAGCTGCAGCGCTCGCTGTGCCTCGATCACCAT
The DNA here is from genome assembly GCA_003161515.1 of Deltaproteobacteria bacterium. Taxonomy (GTDB): domain Bacteria; phylum Desulfobacterota; class Binatia; order Binatales; family Binataceae; genus Binatus. Next base: position 2,314 of record PMOH01000436.1, on the reverse strand, counting down.
GCTTAAGAAGATTCATCATGTCGGCGTCGTCGTGCCCAACCTCGACGCCGGCCTGAAATTCTGGCGCGACACGCTCGGCCTGCATTTCACGAAGAGCGCGACGATAGAAGAGCAGGGCGTCCGCGCCGCACTGCTCAAGGCGGGTGAGAGTGAAATCGAACTGCTCGAGCCGCTCGACGCCAATAATGCAGTCGGCAAATTCCTCGCGCGGCGCGGCGGGGGTTTACATCATGTCTGCTTCGAGACTGACGACGTCGCCCGCGAACTCGAAGCGGCGCGCGTCAAAGGGGTACAGCTAATCGATCAGAAGCCGCGTCACGGCCTGGCCGGCATGATCTGCTTCCTGCATCCCAAGGCGACGCGCGGCGTGCTGGTGGAATACGCGCAACCGCTGGACGAGTAGAACGAACAGCATGCCAATCTACGAATACCGATGCGTCAACTGCGACCGCTCGTTCGAGGCGTTCGTACGACCCAGTGACAACAGCGCGCAATGCCCACACTGCCACGGCTCGAAGCTAACCCGCGAAATGTCCACCTTCGCGGCGCGCGCCAGCAACGGCGACGCCGCATCGGCAGTCGCGTCCGCAATGGCTAACTCAGGCACGTCAAACAGCGGCAGCATGACCGGCGGCGGATGCTGCGGCGGCGCCTGCGGCTGCCACTAAGCGCATTAGTTCTTTTCTGATTCCCCTTTATTCTCTGGTTCCCCTTCCCGCTCGGGAAGGGGTTAGGGGTTAGGTTCTTCGAACGACTCAGCTCTCCTGACGCGCTTCGAACTCCTTCTTCGCCGACGCCAGCAGCTCTGGCTCCGCGAGCAGGTCATACGCGGTCATCGCCATCGCCTTCGCCACCCGAATCATCGCATCGTAGCCGCGCTTCGAGTCGGCGTGCGCGACGAACGCGTCCTCGTGACAATTACCCTCGCCGTGTTTCGAGATCGCGAACGACGGATGTATCGACGGCATCACGTGGCTGACGTCGCCCATGTCGGTGCTGCCGGTGGGCGTGTTCTCCGGCGCCTCGCGCGAGACTGTGCCGAGCGTCTCGCTATGCGCCGCGTAACGATGCGCGATGCTGAGATTGTTGATCAGATTCTTGTAGCCGCCCTCGACCATGTGCTCGACTCGGGTCCCGGTCGCCATCGCGGCCGCCTCGGCGCACCGAATCACCCGCGCGCCGATCTCTTTCGCGTACTTGCTGGTCTTGGCGCGTGCGAGAAACAAGCACTCGGTCCGCTCCGGGATGATATTTACCGCCTGCCCGCCGTCGGTGATGATTCCGTGAATCCGCGATCCGTCGCGCAGATGCAGCCGCATCGCATCGACGCTCTGGAAAGTCTGGATCACTGCCGCCAGCGCACTCGAACCGTCCCACGGCGCCAGCGCCGCATGCGCGCCGTGACCGTGAAACGTTAGCTTGAGATGCTGCGTGGCGAGCGCGGGCATGGTGCAGAATTCCGCGTCGGTCGGATGCGCCATCATGGCCGCATCGACTCCACGCAGCGCGCCGCTTTCGATCAGGATTATTTTCCCGCCGCCGCCTTCCTCAGCCGGCGTGCCGAGAAAAACAACTCGCCCCGGAATTGTGCCCGCGATGCTCTTCAAACCCGCGACCGCGCTGAGCGCGGCGCCCGCAATCAGGTTATGCCCGCACGAATGCCCGTTCGGCAGCGCATCGTACTCCGCAAGAATCGCAACGGTTGGACCCTTGCCCCCAAACTCAGCGCGAAACGCAGTCTTGAGCCCGCCGACTTTCCGCTCAACCTCGAGCCCCAGTTCGGTAGCGGCCTTGCTCAACAGGTCGGAGGCAAAATGCTCCTCGAACTTAAGCTCAGGATGCTCATGAATCTCGTGACTGAGCGCGACAACTTTGTCGCGATAGTTATCAATCACGCGTGCAATCTCGGCATGAGCGTCCATCGGCGTACTCCTCCAGATGCGGATAGCACTCTGAGTAGCACTCTTCCCCTCTCCCTGTAAGGGAGAGGATCGAAGGTGAGAGTCCCTATTTCAGCGCGCATTGTTTTGCGCGCGATTCAAGATTCTGCTTCTGCCTGTGGATTTCCACCGAGGCTACGATCCTCGACATTCACAACGGCCATTCGCGCAGGTAGAACTCGACCATCTCACTTTCGACGCGCGGCGGGAACTCAAGCCCGTACCGGACGAATGGACTGCCTTGATCGATGAGACCTATCAAGGCAGTCCCATAGGGCGGCTATTCTTCCTTGTGGCAGACGGCCTCGATATTGTTGCCGTCGGGATCCTTCACGAAGCCGCCGTAGTAATTGGCGGCATACTGAGGCCTGAGG
>PMOH01000106.1 GCA_003161515.1 Deltaproteobacteria bacterium | reverse complement strand
CTCTGATGCTCATGATGCGCCTTCTTTCGTTCGGCCAGCAGAAACCATTTGTGAATGTGATGATCGATAAAGTCCCACGGCAACAGCTCGTCGTGGACGTAGTGACGGGTGACGAAAAAATCGGGATCGGGCAGCGACGAATTCTCACCCGCCTCGACTTCGCGATGAATCTTCGACAGCTCGTGCCAGATCGGTCCCGAAGTTTCACAGCCCGCGGCTTCGAGCCGTTCGAGGATTCCGCTGACGCGGCGATCGCCGCGCGAGACCATCGTCTGGAAGTACGCCTCGCGCGGCGATTCCGCGTCGAGCTCGACTTGTCCCAGCCGCGCGAGGCGCTGTCGCAGCATCGCGACTTTGCGCTTGATCGATCGCGCATCCTGCATCGGATCCCATTGAAACGGGGTCCACGGCTTGGGCACGAACGGATTGAGCGACACCGTCACGGAGCCGATCCGCGTGCGTCGCGCGCGGGCGCGTTCGAGCACCTTTGCGACCAGATCGGCAATCGCAATCACGTCCTCGTCGCGCTCCTCGGGCAGTCCGATCATGAAATAAAATTTCAGATTGCCGACGCCCTCGCCCAGCATCATCTCGGCCGCGCTCAGAATTTCGACTTCGCTAAGATTTTTGTTGATGACCTTGCGCATCCGCTCGCTGCCGGCCTCCGGCGCGACCGTCACGCTTTGATTTCCGCCGCGCGCCAGCGCCGACGCGAGCGCCGGCGAAATGCAATCGGCCTTCAGCGACGACGGCGATAACCGCCCGCCGCGATCGACAACTGCCGACGCGATCTCGGCGACGCCGGGCACACTCGCCATCTCGGCGCCGACCAGGCCGATCACTTTGCGCTCGCCGAGACCGCGCTCAGCCTCGGCGATCAGCATTTCAGGCGCACGATAGCGAATCGGCCGATACATGAATCCGGCCGCGCAGAAGCGGCATCCCCATTGGCATCCGCGGCTCGCCTCGACCAGGAACATGTCGCCGAAGACCGACTCCTCGGTGAGAATCAGCGACGACGTCGTGAAGCGGTTGAGGTCGCGAATCAGGCGGCGATTCACCTGCGCGTTGCCCGGACCGCTGTATTTCACCGTCGCGAGGCGGCCGGCGTCGTCATAAACGGGCGTGTAGAAGTCGGGCAGATACGCGCCCGCGACCGAGGCGAGCTCGCGCAATTGATTCGGCGATCCGCGCGTCGCATCCCAGCGGTCGATAAACTCAGGCACCATCTCCTCGCCCTCGCCAATCAAAAACAGATCGATAAAATCGGCGATCGGTTCGGGATTCAGAAAAACGGCGGAGCCGCCGGCGATGATCAGCGGAAAATTACGGCCCGCGCGATCGGCGCGGCGAGCAGGAATACCAGCCATCCGCAAAACACTCAAAACGTTGAGATAGTCAGTCTCGAAAGAAATCGAAAACGCGAGGATGTCGAAGTCCGACAGCGGACGGCCGCGCTCAAACGAAACCAGACGCTCGCGGCCATTGCGAAAAGAATCGCGCTCGTCCTCGTCGGGTAGAAAAGCGCGATCGGCGGCGACCGAGGTATCGGATTCGAAGATATGAAACACGGCCTGGAAGCCGAGATTCGCCATCCCGAGCCGGTAGGTGTTGGGATAGATGACGCAGACGGAAATGTCGCCGCCGGGCTGACGCGCGTAGAGCACTTTTTCGCGCGCGATGCGCTCGAGTGCGCGCTTACGCGGGTACATTCGCCGTCTCCAACATGATCATACAGAGTATCGCCGCGCGGACAGCACGCTCAAGAGGAGCGTCGAAGTCGCTGGGCCTCAGCGCTTCCACGCCATGTACGCGAAAAACTCGGGCGGCTCTCCTTTGAGAATGCCCGACGGCTCGACTGCCAGAATCGCGGCGCGGATGCCGCGCTCGAACGCCTCGACGCGGTCGCCAAGCACTCGCCGGCTGCAGAACGACATCGAGTAGAGATTCCCAATCATCGAATCGATCGTCCATTCGACGTCGAACGATTCCGAGTAGCTGATGAGATCTCTGAATCGCGAACGCTCGATGTATGTCTGGTGGAGATCCGCCGGCCGCACACCCTGATTCTCCCAAGGCAAAGGCCGGTCGCCGACATAGCGCTTGACCACCGCATTGATCGCCGCGCGCCACGGCGTCATCGGCGGTGGATCAATCGGAGCACCCTCGCCCACCACCGCGATCCCACCGCCGTCCGTCACGAGATCGTAAAGCGCCTCGAGCGTGCGCGCGCGATCCATCCAATGAAATGAGTTGCCCATCGTGACGAGGCGGAACTGTCCGAGCGCGGGCGACAAGTCCTTCGAGCCGCCGAATCGCCACTCGAGATTGCTGATCCCGCGTTCGCGCGCGATGCGCTCGCCCTCGGCACGCATGCCTTCATCGGGATCCATCGCGAGACCTTCTTCGAACAGATGCGCCAGCGCGATCGCGACCGGCCCGGGGCCGCAACCGAGATCGAGCAACCTGCCGGTGCCGTCGAGTCGAAAATTCTCGCGCAGAAGGCTGACGAGCGACGGTGGGTACTTCGGACGGAATCGCGAGTAGTACCACGCGGTCCCTTCGTAAATGCTCAAGTCGTACTTTTCGATTTCGCTCACGTGCGGAAACGCGTCACTACGCGATGCGGTCGGGGCGCGTGTAGATGTTGAAGCTGCCGTCGCGCAGGAAGCCGACCAGCGTCGTGCCGATTTCTTCCGCCAGCTCGACCGCCAGCGATGACGGCGCCGAAACCGCCGCTAGAATCGGCAGCCCGGCGGCCGCCGCCTTCTGCACAATCTCAAAGCTGAGTCGCCCACTCACCATCATTATATGTTGCGCCAGCGGGACCATCGCATTCGTCAGCGCGAACCCGATCACCTTATCGACGGCGTTGTGACGCCCGACGTCCTCGCGTATCGCGAGCATCGTGCCGTCCAGTGAAAAGATCGCGGCGCCATGAAGGCCACCGGTCGCGGCAAACACGCGCTGACCCTCGCGAAGTTTCTGCGACAGCGCGAGCAGAATCGCGGGCGCAATACGGGCGGTATCAGAAGGCGGCTCCACGCGGCGTCGAATCGAGTCGATACTGGTTTTGCCGCATACGCCGCAGCTCGAGCTCATGACGAAATTCCGCCTGAGGCGAACGCGCAGCCCGTCGGCGGGCACATTCAGCACGATGTCGATAGCGTTCGGCTCAGGGGCACCCTTGCGTCCACGCACTCGCCTAATCTCGCCGAGTTCCCTCGCGTCATTTATGAAACCTTCCGCGAAAAGAAATCCAGCCGCTAACTCCTCGTCATGCCCGGGGGTGCGCATCGTGAGCGTGAAGCGGCGGCCGGCGAGTCGAATCTCCAGCGGCTCTTCGACGGCGAGGTGCTCATTGCGCTCAGAAGTCGCGCCCGCATGCCATTTGAACGCGTGATGCTCGCGCACTTCGTCGCGAGCAACCTCCGCTACATTGTCGTCGGTCCGGATGTCCGCGGAGCCGGTTTTCATCCCTCGCCCACTTCTTCCGTTTCAACGATCGACTCGGTCGCAATAAACGCAACCGCTTCGCGCACGAGCGGGCTCAGCGCATCGCCGCCCTTTGCCACGTAGTCGACAATCTCGCGACGCATCCGAGCCTCCCAGAAATTGCGGAGATGGTTCGCGACGCCATCGACTGCCTCGTCTTGCTCCGAATAGCCGGCGAAGTACGCGCCGATATCATTAGCCATCATGATCAGGTGATGAATATCAGTTGCGGGAGTATCTCGAATAGCTACTCGATCATCTTTGCGGCCGTTGCCACCGCGCTCCGGCGCCACCTGGACGGCGGTGACTTTGAACTCGGGACAGTTGGTCGCCCAATCGGAGTGGTCGGTCATCAGATCGTTGGTGCGCGATTCGGGATGATGAAACGTAGTATATACCACGCCGGGCTGGACGCGCTCCGTCACCTGCGCCCGCAAACGGGTCTCGCCGCGGCGCGCCCGCACCTGGAGCCAATCTTTGTCGCGGATACCGCGCAGCTCTGCGTCATTCGGATGTATCTCGAGTACGTCCTCGGCATGCATCGTTGCATTCAGCGTGCGCCGCGTCTGAGTACCCACATTATATTGACTGAGTATTCGGCCAGTAGTCAGTATGAGGGGATACTCGGTATTGGTGCGTTCCTCAGTGGGTACATACTCAGTAATCGTGAACTTACCTTTGCCGCGCACAAAGTGATCGGCATGCATCGTGGGAGTACCGGATGGCGCGCTGTCGTTGCATGGCCACTGCACGGAGCCAAGCGCTTCGATCTTTTCGTAGCTGACGCCGGAGAAAGTGGGCGTCAGGCGCGCGATCTCGTCCATGATTTCTGACGGATGCGAGTACTTCATCGGATAACCGAGCGCGATCGCAAGCTCGCAGGTGATTTCCCAATCTTCCTTGCCGGCCAGCGGCGCGGCGACCTTGCGCACCATCGAAATTCGCCGCTCGCTGTTGGTGAAAGTGCCGTTCTTTTCGAGAAACGACGAACCAGGCAGAAAAACGTGCGCGTATTTTGCGGTCTCGTTGAAAAATAGATCCTGCACCACGACGCATTCCATCGCGCGCAGCGC
>PMOH01000192.1:9051-10535 GCA_003161515.1 Deltaproteobacteria bacterium | reverse complement strand
CTGGCTAACCAGAAATACCCGGCTCCGGCGATTAAGGCGCAGACGAACAGGTATTGGCGATCGCCCCATTGCGCGCTGCGCCAGCGGTCGCGGAGGAAGCCGAACAGGAACCCGGCGCATACGGGTATCGAGACGATCGCGAGGAAGACCGCGAGGCGCACCGGCGACATATGAAGGGTGTCTTTCAGGAAGTAGGTAATCGGAATCGCGGCGATGCCGAGCGGAGAGCCAAGTCCCATCACGATGTTCAAAATCGCGAAGTAGAACATGACCTCCCATCGCATCGCGGGAGTGTCGATGCCCGGCGGTTCGGGGAGGCTCGCGGTTTCGTCGCGCGCTGAGAGATCTTCAACTTCCATTGATCACACGAGGCAACACTATATGTAATTTTTTTGTGATTCCGAATGTGCTTGCCTCGCAGGTTTGGCGGGGCCATTATAAGCGCGCTTGCCCTACCCTCTTTTCAGGGAGTCGCGATCGGATTGACGCATGAGTGAGTTGCTTGAAAAGAAGGACGACCTGATCCGCTACTTCGAGACGGGCGGCAAGCCGCGGGCGCAATGGCGCGTCGGTTCCGAGTACGAAAAAGTCGTCGTCCGCACCTCCGACGGTACCGCAATCCCCTACTCCGGCGCGCGCGGGGTCGAAGACCTGCTGCGGCGGATGGCCGCTGACTACGGCTTCGAGCCCGAAGACGAGCACGGGCATATTCTCGCGCTCAAGGGCGATCGCGCCGCTATCACGCTCGAGCCGGGCGGGCAGATCGAGCTGTCGGGCGAGCAATGCGACAGTATCCATTGCGCCTACCAAGAATTCTCGACACACGTACAACAGCTGATCGAAGTAACCAGTCAGATCGATGCGACGGTGCTCGGCCTCGGGATGCAACCGGTCAGCCGTATCGATCAGATCGAGCTGCTGCCGAAAGCCCGCTACCACATCATGTACCCGTACATGGCGCGCAAGGGGAAACTCGGGCAGCGCATGATGAAGCAGACCGCGGGCGTGCAGGCCAATCTCGACTACAGCGACGAGCGCGACGCGATGCAGAAGATGCGCGTCAGCATGGGGATCGTGCCGTTGCTGTACGCAATTTTCGCGAACTCGCCGCTGAGCGACGGCGGCCTCAACGGCTATCACAGCTTTCGCGGACATATCTGGACCGATACCGACAACGAGCGCAGCGGGGTTCCGGAGTTCGTCTTCCGCCCCGATTGCTCGTTCGAGGATTACGCCGAGTACGCGCTCGACGTGCCGATGTACTTCCTGATTCGCAATCATGAGTACATCGATCTCACCCAGCCAATGGGGCTGACGTTCCGCCAGTATCTTGAGCGTGGTCATGGACGCGAGCGCGCCACCGTCGAGGACTGGACCAATCACCTGACTACGATTTTTACCGAAGTGCGGCTGAAGAAATATGTCGAGGTGCGCACCGCCGACAGCCAGCCGCCGCAGTTCATGCTCGCGCTGCCCGCGCTGCT
>PMOH01000192.1:3932-8945 GCA_003161515.1 Deltaproteobacteria bacterium | reverse complement strand
CTCGAACGGCAGCGGGTGTTGAACAAAAGCGGTCAGGATGAGAGCATCTACCTGCTTCGCCTGATGGACCTGGTGCGCAGCGGGCATAGCCAGGCGAGCTTTGTGATCAGCCGCTGGAAGGGTGAATGGAACTACGACGTGAACCGTCTAGTCAAAGGATGCGCGTACGGGGCTGAGGCGATCCTGTAGATGCAACTCAGGTTCTCACAAATTCACGTCACGATTCTGAACTTTGTTTTGATCGCGCTGCTGGCGATCGTATCGGCGATGTGTGTGCGCGATATCGTCGAGCGCAATATTTCAAATGAATCCGACGCGCCGGTATCGATTGGAAGGCACAATGCGGCCAACGGGATGCGCACGCGCGGCTACTACGACTTGATCGTCAAGCGCGACATCTTCAACGAGACCCCGCAGGACAGCGCGCCGGCGCCGGTGGTTGAAGAGGACCTGCACATCAAGCTGATCGGTACGTCGATGGCGAGCAGGTCGAAGCCGTACGCGATAATCGAAGATCCGGCCGGCAACGAATCGCTGTACCAGGTTGGCGAGGACATTCCTGACGCGGGCAAGCTGGTGAGCGTCGAGACCAATCGCGCGATTATCGACCGCAGCGGCCATCGCGTCGCGATCGAGATTCCGTCGTCCGATATGCCTGAAGTGCCGTCGTCGCAGTTGGGTGTGCCGGGTGTTCCGGGCTCGTTCCGCGGGCCGATGCTGAGAGGTCTTCCGGCGGCGATGCGGCGCAAGTTGCAGAGGCTTAGCCGTCCGGGCGCCGCCGGCAACGACGACGACAATAGCGACGACAACGATAACAGCGACGATAGCAAAGCCGACAAAATCAAGATCCAGAAGCTGGGTCCCGGAAAGTACGCGGTAAGCCGCGCCGAAGTTCAGCAGACGATGGAAAATCCTGCGGAGTTTTTCTCGCAGATGCGCGCGATGCCCCATTTCGTCAACGGCAAGACCGACGGCTTTTCGATTTCGAATGTCGCGCCAGGCTCGGTCTTCGAGCAACTCGGCCTGCAGGACGGCGATCTGCTGACTTCGATCCAGGGACAGCCTGTCACCAACCCGATGCAGGCAATGGGTCTGATCTCGGCAGTGAAAACAGCGTCAGCGATCGATCTAACAGTCAACCGCGGCGGCACCCCCACGTCAGTTCATCTCGATTTGCGATAGCACCAGCTGCTCCGACTCTTCCCCTCTCCCTGAAAGGGAGAGGATCGAAGGTGAGGGTCCCTATGGAGCGCGCCGCGCGCGATTTAAGATTCTGTTCCTATAGCGGCGACCGTCGAACTAAGTTACAAACCCAAATTATGGAAGTCCGATCTGCGCATCATAATGAGCGGGACGAAGTTCTCGACTTGCTCTCGCGTTGGTATGGGGACCGCGCGTTTTTCGAGCGGTATAATCGGCTCGATCCGCGGTTTCGGGATGAGTTGTGCCTGGTTGCGCGTGATGGTGGGCAACTTGTCTCGACTGTTCAGATCTTCGATCGCGCGATCAATCTTGACAGGCAGGCTGTGCCGACGGGCGGCATCGGATCGGTCTTCACCCTCGAGGAGTATCGGCACAAGGGGGTTGCGTCGGCGCTGATGCGGCTCGCGGTCGATACGATGGTGCGCGAGGGCTTCGAAGTATCGCTGCTGTTCGCGGAACGGCTCACGTTCTACAACATGTTCGGATGGCGCGAGGTCGAGCGCAAATTCAGCATCCTCGCGGCGGCGTCGTCGCTCGACGTGGCTGATCATTTCGTGATCGACAGTTTCGAAATTGAGCGCGACCTTGGCGAGATTGCCGCGATGCATCGCAAGTACAGTGGACGTTTCAATGTGACTGCGGTCCGCGACGACTCGGCCTGGCGCGCGAATCTCAAATTTGCCGGCAATCAGCCGCTCCATCCCGGCGAAGGCTCCGAGGAATATTTCGTCGTGTGCCGCGACGGCTCGCGAATCGCAGCGTATGCGCGGGTCACGCGCTTCCATGGCGTTTCGATGGTGATGGAATATGGCTACCTTCCCGGCGGCGTTGAGGTTGACGCGATGCTTGCGACGTTCAAGTACCTCGGCCAGTCGGCCTCCGGCCTGCCAGTCACTGTGCGGACGACCGGGGATCATCGGCGCGCCAGTCTGCTGCACAGCAGTTCGAAGCCGGCCGAGCCTTCGGTGCTAGTCACGCACACCGCGCACGACCCGCGACTCGAAAAGGCGCTGGGCGACGCAGGATGTCCCGTCGCGCATCATGTGGACAACAACTACATGTGGCGAGTGCTCGCGCCCGACAAACTCGCGCGCCGATTCGCGATGGCTCCTGCGGCCGCGTCGGCGCACGCGTTTGAGATTTTCGCGGATTCTCGATCCGTGTTCTGGACCGCCGACCGCTTCTGACCGGCCGCCGCATTCTCATCTTCCCGCATCAAAGGCGGCACGAGGCCCGAGTGTCGGTTAGAGGTTTTCGGATCTTGCCTCGGCGGCGACGAAAGGAGTATCCACAACGACGTGTCCAATGCGATAGAAATTTGGCACATCGCGATTCCCGTTACCGATCTAGAACGATCGGTCTCGTTCTACTGCGGAAATCTTGGGTTCGAGCTTGCCGGACGGGACGAGTACCCGACGATGAAGCAAGCTTTTGTTTCACTCGGGGAAAGCGGATTCACTCTGGAACTCTTTGTGCCTCTCGGAGAAGAAGCGGACAAACCCCGGCGCCTTCCCGACCATCTCGCTTTCGAATGTCAGAACATCGAGGACTATCGAGCAAGAGTCATGGGGTCGGGTTTCAGTGTTCCTGAGACCGAGACCTTCCCAGGAGGAATGAAGCATTTCGAACTTCATGATCCTGATGGAGTGAAGCTCGACTTCTTCCAAGGACGACTCGGATACGACACTTTCATCTCTAGCAACAAGTAGCTTCGCGCGATCCACCGTCTTCTCGACTTCCGACGTTTTTTTGACAATCCATCGGCGAAGTGCTCGAGTGCTCGCCGTCGCGCGAGTTGTTGGCTAGTATCCTGCTGTTGTTCTGATGTGTTGTGGAGGTGGTGCGTGATGAAGGTTTTCTCGTCATCTGGCGAATCGGCCGCGGGCACGGCGGCCCGCGCCACTGCTGTCATCAGCCGAAAATTCGGATTTGTCGCTTTGATTGTCGCGATTGCGGCGATCATATCGCCCTGCTTTGCGATTGCGGCGCGGCGTCATCATGCGGCAGCGAAGGCGGAGGCGCCTGATGAGGAGACCAACGCTAACGCGTCGAGCAGCGCGTTGGGTGCGTACTCCGAGGCGTGCGTGATGGAACCCGTCACCGGCACCGTCATCTTCGAGTCCAACGATCATGCGCCGTGGCCGACCGCGTCGCTGGCCAAGATGATGCTGATGCTGATCGTCGCCGAGAAAATTCACGATGGCTCGCTCAAGCTGACCGACAACGTAACTACCTCGGCCAAGGCGGCCGAGATGGGCGGTTCGCAGGTCTATCTGAAAGAAAATGAGACGTTCTCGCTCGACGACATGATGAAGGCGGTGGTCGTGCATTCGGCCAACGACGCGTCGGTCGCGGTGGCGGAATATATCGCGGGCTCGACCGAGGCGTTCGTCGTGATGATGAACCAGAAGGCCGCCGCGCTCGGGATGAAGGACTCGCACTACTACTCGGTGAACGGCCTGCCGCCGTCGAAGGGCGAGTCGGCCGATGTCGCGAGCGCTTATGACCAGGCGATTCTTGCGCGCGAGCTGCTGAAATACCCCGACGTGATTCGATGGTCGTCGATCGACACCGCAGGGTTTCGCGCCGGAACGTTCGTCCTGCGCAACACCAATCACATGGTGCGGACGTATCCCGGATGCGACGGGCTCAAGACCGGATTCTATGACAAGGCCGGGTTCAACGTGGTCGCCACTGCAAAACGCAACGGGCTGAGACTGATCGCGGTGGTGCTCGGCACTCAGCACAAGCTGACGAATTTCAAGGAAGCGTCCGAGATGCTGTCGCAAGGATTTCTGAACTACGAGATGCATCCGATCGCGAAGAAAGGCGCGCCAATCGCGCAGTCCGTCGCCGTAACCAACGCCGACATCAACAGTATCAAGCCGGTGTGGGGCGACGACGCAGGAGTGTTTGTAAAACGTGACAACGCGCACAACGCGATCAAAGTCGATTACAATCTGCCGCCGTCGATCGCAGCGCCACTGAAAGCGGGTCAACAAATCGGAACCGCGAGCGTGACCGAGGGCGGCAAGCCGGTCACGACGATCACGCTGCTCGCGCCGTCCGATGTCTCGAAGACAACTTCGTTAACTAAACGTTTATTAAGTATTTTCTGAGCGATTTTTTTTCGATTTGTCGCATAAATAACATTTTTAATTAGGCTCTCGATCCACCGGCGTGTTACGCTCTGCATTGTAGTTCCCGCCTGAAGACTGCACGCCTGATGACTGCGAAAGAAAAGTATTACCGCGCATACATGGAATTCTTTGAGACTGCGGAGCGCAAGCGCCGCTGGAGTCTGTTCGACGATGTGCCGTGGGACCAGCTCTCTCGCGACGCCAACACCGAGCAGCGCGCGATTCGCGTCGAGACGTATTGCGCCGAGGAGATGTTGCTGCCGGACTACACTGCGGTGGGCAACGAAATGTTGCGCGGCGTCTTCGGACTCGCATGGTTTCAGAACGCGTGGAGCTACGAGGAATCGCGCCACGGGCTGGTGTTCCGCGAGTACCTGATTCGTTCCGGGCTGCGCACGCAAGCGCAATTCGACGCTATGGAGACAACGGTGTTCTCGCGCTCGTGGCAAGCGCCGTTTGCGACGCGACGCCAGATGAGTTGCTACGGCGCGCTGCAGGAATCGGCGACCTATCTCGCATATCGTGCGCAAAAGGATCGCGCGCAGCTCGAGGACGACGTGACGCTCGAGGCAATTTTCTTCTTCGTCAGCCGCGACGAGGCCGCCCACGCCGGGTTCTACCGCGAGATGATCCAAATCGAGATGGACGAAGACCGCGCCGGCACGCTGGC
>PMOH01000192.1:0-3884 GCA_003161515.1 Deltaproteobacteria bacterium | reverse complement strand
GCGATGAACCGGAACCGACTTCTTATTGGGGCCGCGGCCCTGCTTCTGATCTGGATTGGCGGCAACCTTGCGCTTCATTTCGGTCTGAAGCATCACGATCGTCTCGACTACGACATCAACCAGGTTTTCCCGCCCGACAAACCGGCGCCGCCCGGCGAGATCTACGCATCGACGCTGGCCGCGATCATGGACCATGAGCTGCACACCGGCTTCGGATGGCGACCCAACGATTTCTATCTGTGGGGTCCGAAAGTCGCAGCCGACAATAACTCGGATCGCCAGCTCGGGATCATCCAGGCGATTCGCGAGACCACCCGCGTCTTCAAGGATCACCTGACCAAGGTTTCCTCTAATCAGTACGATCCGAACCTGGTGATCGCCGACACCGATTTCCGCAACGACGCCGAGAAGTGGATCCTGCCGTCACCCGAAGGCAAGTACGAGGACGGCATCGATCACCTGCGCGCGTATGTCGCCGGCCTGCATACGACGCCGCCGTCGTCACGTGAGCTCAACACCCGCGCGGTCGAGCTGGTCCGACTTATCCAGACGTGGACCGACTTGCTCGGCGACGCGCATGCGAACCTGTACCGCTCGACCAAGGACGACGGCAGCCCGGTCCATAGCTGGGACTGCGACCATTACTTTTATCATTCGCAGGGCTACGCGCACGTGATGTACCACATGATGCAGGCGCTCGAGCGCGAGTACGCAGGGCAGCTCAAGGACGACCCGGTGCTGAAGACGATGTTCGACGAGTCGATCGACGCGCTCGGCAAGGCGGCGGTGTTGAAGCCCCTGATTGTGATGGACGGATCGCCCGACGGTCTGTTCGCGAACCATCGCCGCAATCTCGACGCCTACATCACCGAGGCGCGCCAGAAGATGTACTCTATCCGCGAAGAACTGGAACGCTCCCCGCTGTAGCCCTGAAGAAATCGATGAACGGACGAGCAGCGTCGATCTGACGTTGCTCGTCCGTTCAGTTAGTGCGCGCTGGTTACTCCGCTATGTACGTTACGAGTCCGGCCGGTACCGGGCTGTTCACCACGTGACCCGTTCGCGGCGCGCTCAGCAACCCCTGCAGATCTACCACCGCCAGGAAGCTGAAGTCACCGTTTTCCAACACGCCGTATGCCTTACTACTGTTAGGGCTGACATAAGCGGTTACCGTGTGCGGATCGAAACCCATCGAAAACGGCGATCCACTCGCGAGGTTGGGCATGGTGAATGCTACCCAGTCAGTGACCGCGGGCGTTCCGCTCCCAGACGTGGACGGCAGCTGAATGACACCTTCCAGGTTACCGCCAAACTCACCCGTTACGACGCCAAGGTGCGAGCCAGGAGCAACGGCGATGCCGCAGGTGCCAGCCGATAATCCCCCGAATTCGGGAAAGGCCTGCGTTTGAGCCGCGGCGTCCGTCCATGTACCGGGCGTCCCCGGCGTGAAGACCGCCTGGGTCAGATCGGCGATGTACAGGGCGTCTGTGTCTTCGAGCGTGGACAGAGCGATACCGGTGGTGCAATCTTCGGCCGCCGAATCGGGCCCGCCTTCGGTTGAAAAGCCGGTATTGTTGAAAAGCGCGGCAGTCGCGCCGCTGATATTGAGGATCTGGTAAATGTTATCTTCATTCGGTGACAACACCAGGTGGCGGACGGGATCGATCGAAACGTCTTCAGAAGTCGACGTTCCGGCAGGAATGGCTGCCTCAAAAGTGTTGCCTGAAAGATCGAGGAATTGGTAGCCGCCCGGCCCACCAGTTGACAGGCCAAGCGCGATCAACGCCTTGTTGGTCGATGAATCCACCACTACACCGCAGTTCTCGCAATCGCCGCCGGAGAAGCTTTCAAAGGCCGTCGCGCCACTGGTGAGAGTGGTGGAAAGAGTGGTGCCGTTGATCACGAAAACGTCGGTGTTGTTCCCGGTGCATATCGTCGTGCCGGTACTCGAGTTAGAAGAGCAGGAATTCGGAACGCTACCTGTCACCACCGTAGTGGGAGCCCCGCCGGTTCCGACGCCGCTGCTGGTCTCGATTGGTATGACTTTAACTGCCGACGTACCACCCTCCCAATTTCCCTGTGGAGAATAGACGGTGGCGTTGGTGCTCTGGACTAGTACCCCCACCGAACTGGACGGCAAGCAAGCATTAGGCGCCGGCGTAGGAGTAGGAGTGGGATGATGATGAGTGACGACGACCGCTCCGTGTCCACCTTCATCGCACCCGGTGGCCACTAACCCTATGGCCACGAGCAGTCCAAGGAACGCAAGCATCAGCCACTTCGCACATCGAATGATCATTTCGGAATCCTCCCCGCACATTGCGTAAAACTTTCGGCCGAACGCGATTCGTTACCGACCAATCAGACCCCCAAAAAAACCAACCCCCTGCTGGCTGCGGCGCAGTAAAGCAAAATGAAGGGCGAGAGGCAACTCGCCATACTCTGTCGGAGACTCCCACCGCTTTGTGAACGAACGTTTACGAATTTCGGCCCATACGGCGCCTTCGCTCGCCGAATGGACCTCGCGCGGTAGAAATGGCACAATTCGTGGGGTTTCAAATCTGCAACTGGATGAGTCCCAGGGAGGGGTACCTGTGCATAAGTGGAAAAATTGGGTTAGCGCGCTGGCTGTCGTTGTCCTGTTTACGGTCTCGTCATGCGCGTCGTGGACGCCGGAACAGAACGAGTACGTTACTTACGGAGCTGCGGGCGGCGCGCTAGTCGGTGGCGCGATCGGCTGCGGTATCGCGGCAGGAATCGACTATGACGATCCGACGTCGTACGCCATCGGATGTCCCATCGGAATAGGTGTGGGTGCTCTGCTGGGTGGCGTCCTCGGATATTACTACGCTCCGAAGCCGGTGCCTCCGCCGCCACCGCCACCGCCACCTCCACCGCCTCCTCCTCCGCCACCGCCTCCGCCGGTCAGGCAGAAGCTGGTGTTGCGCGGAGTGCATTTCGACTTCAACAAGTCGAAGATTCGGCCTGGAGATGCCGCCGTTCTGGATGAAGCCGCTTCGACGCTGAAGGCCAATCCGAACGTCACGATTAACGTCAACGGCTACTGCGACGCGATTGGCGGCGAGGAGTACAACCTCAAGCTGTCAGATCGGCGCTCGGACGCGGTCGTGGATTACCTGACGAGAGCCGGTATCCCGTCAAGTCAGTTGATTCCGCACGGCTACGGCAAGACCAACTTCGTCGCCACCAACGACAATGCTGAGGGTCGCGCTCAGAACCGTCGCGTCGAGCTGGTGCCTAACGACTAGAGGCCCGGCCGAGGCTAAATGTTCGTTACCGGCCGCAGTCCCTTCAATGGGGCTGCGGCCGTTTTTCTCGTCTCGGACTTCGTTTGTTGCGACACCATTACAGCGGCTTAGGTTTGAGACACTTATCGACCCTAATAGACCGGGCTTCGAAAAAGAGGCAGAATTGTTCAACGCTTGATTCGGGAATCGCTTTAACTTGATGGAGGGGTGCTTAGTGACTAGCTGGAAAAATTGGATTGGCGTGGGTGCAACCGTCGTACTGCTGACGGTTTCGTCATGCGCGTCGTGGACGCCGGAGCAGAGGCAGAACACCGAACTTGGAGCCGCTGCCGGTGCGTTCGTCGGCGGTGGGATCGGATGTGGGATCGCGGCCTCAATTGACTATGACGATCCTACGTCGTACGCCATCGGATGTCCGATCGGCGTAGGCGCGGGCGCCATTCTCGGTGGCCTGCTCGGCTATTACTTGACCCCGAAGGCATCGCCTCCACCGCCACCGCCGCCGCCTCCACCGCCTCCTCCTCCGCCGCCACCGCCTCCGCCAGTCAGGCAGAAGCTGGTGTTGCGTGGAGTGCATTTCGACTTCAACAAGTCGAAGATTCGGCCTGGAGATGC